>NZ_JBEUTW010000232.1:0-7127 GCF_040492675.1 Bacillus sp. AP50 | reverse complement strand
CTTATGTATAATAATTTATTGAAAAAATAATTGAATTTTTCAGATTAATGAATTAATATAAGGTAAGTAATTTTAAGATTTATAGAATATTGGAAGATGAAAGGTTTTGAGAATTTTATTAGGAGCACAAAACGATTTTAGGATAGCTTTAAAGCTAGTGTAAAATGACGTTTGCTTCATCATTTTCAGGGCCGAAAGGAATTAGGGGAAAGCATCTTGTGTTAAAATGCGGTTATGAATCATCTAAGAGGGGGAAGTGAAGTGGCAAACAAAGAATTGAAAAGAGGTTTAGAAGCACGTCATATTCAAATGATTGCTTTAGGCGGAACGATTGGTGTTGGTTTGTTTATGGGATCAGCCAGCACAATTAAATGGACAGGTCCGTCAGTAATGCTTGCTTATGCAATTGCAGGTATTTTCATCTTCTTCATCATGCGTGCCATGGGAGAAATGTTGTATATGGAGCCAAGTACAGGCTCATTTGCGACATTCGGTCATAAGTATATTCATCCACTAGCTGGTTATATGACAGCGTGGAGTAACTGGTTCCAGTGGGTTATCGTTGGGATGTCAGAAATTATCGCGGTTGGAGCGTATATGCAATATTGGTTCCCGGATTTACCAGCTTGGATACCAGGTATAATTGCAATGGTTATTCTTGGTGCAGCTAACTTAATTTCTGTTAAGTCATTTGGTGAATTTGAATTTTGGTTTGCGATGATTAAAATCGTTACGATTCTATTAATGATTATTGCAGGATTTGGCCTTATTTTCTTCGGAATTGGTAACGGCGGAGAAGCGATTGGCATATCTAATCTTTGGTCAAATGGCGGTTTCTTTACAGGTGGTTTTTCAGGATTCTTCTTTGCATTATCACTTGTAGTTGGAGCGTATCAAGGTGTGGAATTAATCGGTATTACTGCTGGTGAAGCGAAGGATCCAAAGAAGACACTTACAAGAGCGATTCAAAGTACAATTTGGCGTATTTTAATTTTCTACATCGGTGCTATTTTCGTTATTGTAACTGTGTATCCGTGGGATCAATTAAGTACAATTGGTAGCCCGTTCGTAGCAACTTTTGCGAAGGTTGGTATTACGGCAGCAGCTGGCCTTATTAACTTCGTTGTTATTACAGCAGCAATGTCTGGTTGTAATAGTGGTATTTATAGTGCTGGACGTATGCTGTATACGTTAGGTGTAAATGGACAAGCACCGAAATATTTCACGAAACTTTCTGGAAATGGTGTGCCTTTATTTGGTACAGTTGGCGTAATTATCGGTCTGGCGGTTGGTGTTGTTTTAAGTTACATCGCACCGAAAAACTTATTCGTATATGTATATAGTGCGAGTGTACTTCCTGGTATGGTACCATGGTTCGTCATTTTAATTAGTCAAATTCGTTTTAGGAAAGAAAAGGGAGCAGAGATGAAAGATCATCCGTTCAAAATGCCATTTGCTCCTGTAACAAACTATTTAACAATTGCCTTTTTAATTATGGTATTAATCGGAATGTGGTTTAACGATGATACACGCATTTCATTAGTTGTAGGTATTATTTTCTTAGCTATCGTTACAATTAGTTTCTATGCTTTCGGAATAGGAAAGCGAGCTCCGTTAGACGTTCAAAATAATAAAGAGATTTCAAGTAAATAAAGAAGAGGCTGTTCATCTGGAACAGCCTTTTCTTATTGTTGTTATTTGTCGATAAATCGATATAACTTGTCGAATCGTTGATATAATTTGATTTGTGATAGATATATTCGAAAAATCGTTGATATAATTTCACATACTACCTATCACTATCATGATTAAAATTTCTCTAATACGATTTTCCCAATGGTGTGCCCGCTTTCAAGTAGTGCATGTGCTTTTTTTAAGTTTTCAGCGTTAATCGGTGTTAATGTTTCATTTAAAGTAAGAATTCTTTACTTCTATATTATAGATGGTGAAATACTGCTATGTAAAAAAATACCCTTTTTTTATGCAAGCTGTACTGATAGTCTAGAAGGAGTTTATTTCTAAAAAGAAGAATTTTTTACTGTATTACTTTATCCAAAACTAAATGTAAAGGTGGATACATAATGACAGTAAAGAAACTTTATTTCATCCCAGCAGGTCGTTGCATGTTGGATCATTCGTCTGTTAACAGTGCGTTAACACCGGGGAAACTATTAAACTTGCCGGTGTGGTGTTATCTTTTGGAGACGGAAGAAGGTCCTATTTTAGTAGACACAGGTATGCCAGAAAGTGCAGTTAATAATGAAGGGCTTTTTAACGGTACATTTGTTGAAGGACAGATCTTACCGAAAATGACTGAAGAAGATAGAATCGTGAATATATTAAAGCGTGTAGGGTATGAGCCGGACGACCTTTTATATATTATTAGTTCTCACTTACATTTTGATCATGCAGGAGGAAACGGTGCTTTTACAAATACACCAATTATTGTGCAGCGAATGGAATATGAGGCAGCACTTCATAGAGAAGAATATATGAAAGAATGTATATTACCGCATTTGAACTACAAAATTATTGAAGGGGATTATGAAGTGGTACCAGGTGTTCAATTATTGTATACGCCAGGTCATTCTCCAGGCCATCAGTCGCTATTCATTGAGACGGAGCAATCCGGTTCAGTTTTATTAACGATTGATGCATCGTACACGAAAGAGAATTTTGAAGATGAAGTGCCGTTCGCAGGATTTGATCCAGAATTAGCTTTATCTTCAATTAAACGTTTAAAAGAAGTTGTGAAAAAAGAGAAACCAATTATTTTCTTTGGTCATGATATAGAGCAGGAAAAGAGTTGTAGAGTGTTCCCGGAATATATATAGTGCAAAAAGTCATGAGTTCGCGTGCTCATGACTTTTTCGTTTAAATAATTTTTTTAAATAAATTATAAACTTTTTTTGAACTATCTTCGTTTAACTGATAGTACGTAAGGTTTACATCATCAGGAGTATCTTGCTGAGCAATCATCACTTCGCTGCTGTGATGATCAACTACCCATATGAAATATTTTTTATAAGTTCCATCCTCGAAAGTAATCCACATATCACAATCTATTAAATCTGATCCTTCTTCATCCAATGTTAATTTGCCTTTTTTTGCGGTATTCATACTGTTAATAAATGTTTTTAATTCATCTGTTTTTGTGAGAAAGATATCCTTTTTTGTTTTAATTGATTCTACATGTATATCTTTTATTTCCTGCTTTCCTAAAAAAGCAGGGGGCTCATTTGGATCTCGCGAGCTTGAAATAATAGTAGCTTTCTTTTTCGGTTTGTTTGCAGTATAGAGATCTTGAATAGATTTTCCCGAGTTTACAAACCATACAATTCCACAAATAATTAATACGCTACCTAGCAATAAAATAATTTTTTTAATAGGGTTTTCTCCTCTCTATTATTTCGTGTGAAGAGCTTTTCTATTAATATATGATAGGTAAGCGTAAAGTATTATAGTTGAACTTGGTTATGCTTCACAGTTTTTATCGGGCGATCTATGAGTAAATTGTAAGTGAGCCCAATTAATACGAAAATGCCACCGATAACTTTACCGATTGAGAGTTCATTTGTCAGGAAGAAATCAATAATAGTCCCCGCAAATAATTGTCCGATAAAGATGAGTAATGTTAAATAAAAGGCTGATATTTTAGGAGTAATATAGTTGGATAATGAAATAACGATAACGCCTACTAATCCGCCTAAGTACACAGCAATAGGAATAGATTGTAACGTCTGCATTGGAATATACAATGAATCTGAACTGAAAATTAAAAATAACATAGAGAAAAATAATCCAGTAATATAATTAAAAAACGTGCCTTCCCAATTTCCGATTTTTGCTGCTAAATTCGCGTTAATAATTCTAGCAACAACGATAGAAACACCAGCTAAAATAGCGATCGTAATATATAACATTTTCTTGCCCCCATTAATAAATTGTCATGATTATAATTCCAGAAGAGATGAAACATAATCCAATTAGTTTTTTCTTTTCAAACTTTGCAACTTTCATTCCTAATAAGCCGAAATGATCGATAATGATGGAAGCAATAGATTGACCGAGTAAACTTAATGCGATCGTAATAGAAGCACCAAGGACGGAGAAACTTATATTGTTAAAAAGAACAGTGAATACTCCAATCGCTCCAGCGCTATATAAAAAAAGTGGAATACTTTTATCGAAACGAATTTTATTTTTGTTTATGATTAAAATGAAGATAACTGCAATTAAACCGACAAGGTGAATGACAACGCTTGCTGTATACTTTCCAATTAACTCGGATAAAATTCCATTCAATGGAAGCATAACGGCGATGAGCACACCAATAAAGACAGAAAGAAAGTTATACAATGTAATATCCCCTTTATATTTCATATTTGTAATGACTGTATCATGCTGAAATTGTGTATTGTTATGACATATGTCATAGTGGAAGAAGAAAATTTTGATTACAATGGGGATGAGTTGTAAAGGTGGGGAACTATGAAGAAAGTATGTAATTCTAATAAATTAGCAGAGTATATAAAGCAAAATAATATTGATTCATTTTTTAGTCATGATATGAAGCCATATATGGAACTTATATTTTTTAAAAAGAATGAGTTTATTTGTAGAGAAAATGAAGAGATAGATTATTTATATTTCTTTGTTGAAGGAAAAGCGAAAGCATTTAACACATTAAGTAACGGAAAATCGGTATTATTATGTTTTTACGATAGTTTGCAGTTACTTGGAGATGTGGAGTTAATTCATTCTCAAAGAATCACTTCAAACGTACAAGTGATGGCAGATTCGTATTGTGTGGGTTTACCTTTAGGAAAGGTGAGAAATAAGCTATTTCATGATGCGAAATTTTTAAGATGTATTTGCGAATCATTAGCACATAAATTAAACCGACTTTCCAAAAACAGTACAATTAATTTATTGTATCCGCTTGAAAATAGACTTGCGAGTTACATGTTAGCAGCAGGAGAACGAGCAGTTCAGCATGAAAATAGAATTGTGTTTAGTGGGAATTTAACGGAAATAGCGGAGTTGTTAGGAACGAGCTATCGGCATTTATTACGTACTTTGAATCTCTTTTGTGATAAAAATATAATTAACAAAAACAATGGTTGTTTTGAAGTAGTGAATGTAGAAGTTTTGCGGGAATTGGCTGCGGATGTTTATAAATAATATATTAAAGTAGGGATTAAGATGAAAATAGCTATAATTTCAGATATCCACGGAAATAGTCACGCTTTAAAATCGGTATTAAAAGATATTACACGTCGCAAGGTCGAAATGATAATAAATTTAGGAGATAGTGTGTATGGGCCGTTAGATCCTTTAGAGACAATCGATATATTAATGAGTAGCGAGATGATACATATTAAAGGTAATTGTGATCGCATGCTTTGGGAGACAATACAAGAGCAGTCTGCTACACTAACTTTTGTCCAAAATCAATTAACAAAAGATCATATAGATTGGTTAAAACAACATCCTTCACAATTTATTGTAGACGATATGTTATGTTGTCACGGTACGCCAACTTCAGATGAAGTGTATTTGTTAGAAGAGATGAATGAGAATGGTGCAATATTAAAGAATGAAAAAAATATAATGGATCAACTCCAAAATATAGAACAAAAAATAATAGTATGTGGTCATACACATATTCCTAGAGTTGTTTATTTAGCGAACGGAAAGATCATTATAAATCCAGGAAGTGTAGGACTTCCAGCATACAAAGATGAGTTACCTGTTATGCATAAAATGGAATCAGGAACTCCGCATGCAAAATATGTAGTAATAGAAAAGGTTTTGGGAGAATGGACAATTGAACAAATTTCAGTTCCTTATAATTGGGAAGAAGCTGCTGGATTGGCTGTTCAACAAGAAAGATATGACTGGGCACAGGCGCTAAAGACTGGGAAGATAGAATGAAGGGGAGTTTACTTTATGGTAAACTGCTCTTTTTTATTTTGAGTAGATATTGAATCATATAAAAAGAAAATGTTATGATTATGGAAACGTATGAATATATGAACAAGTATTCATATGTAAGGAAGGAGCGATTAGAATGAAAGACCTAATTATTATTGGAGCGGGTCAAGCTGGATTAACAATGGGATATTACTTGAAGCAAGAAGGATATAATTTTTTATTACTTGAGGCAGGAAACCGAATTGGGGATTCATGGAGAAATCGATATGATTCTTTACAGCTTTTTACCCCAAGGTCTTACAGTAGCTTGCCGGGTATGGCGTTAATAGGTGAAAAAAATGAATTTCCATGTAAAGATGAAATTGCAACTTATTTAGAAGAATATGCAAAACACTTTCAATTACCGGTACAATTACAAACGGAAGTTCTAAAAATAAAGAAAGAAAAAGAAATATTTGAATTACATACTCCTACAGAAATTTTACAAACGAAAAAAGTTATTATTGCATCAGGTGGTTTTCAGCAACTATTTATTCCCTCAGTTTCAGCAAATCTATCATCACATATTTTTCAAATACATTCATCACAATATAAATCATCACCGCAAATTCCACAGGGGAAGGTACTTGTAGTAGGTGGCGGAAATTCAGGAATGCAAATAGCAGTAGAACTTGCAAAAACGCATGAAGTTACGGTGTCTATTAGTCATCCTTTAACGTTTTTACCGTTACAACTTTTTGGAAAAAGTATTTTTAATCTGCTAGAAAAAATGGGTTTATTGTACGCTGAAATAAATACAAAGAGGGGAAGATGGTTTCAGAAGAGAAAGGACCCTATTTTCGGTTTTGAAGGTAAGAAACTTATTCGTAATGGAGCAATTAAACTGCAAGAAAAAGTAGTAAGTGCATCAGGAAATAACATTATGTTTCAGAATGGTGATATTTATAGTGCAGAAAGCGTTATATGGTCAACTGGTTTTGTTCAAAATTATAATTGGATTGAAATTGAACAGGCAGTGAATGAGAAAGGATTTCCTAATTATATAAAGGGAATCAGTCCAGTAAAAGGATTGTATTATATCGGTTTACCATGGCAATCTCAAAGGGGTTCCGCACTTATTTGTGGTGTAGGAAAGGATGCAGCGTATGTACTTTCTGAAATCAAAAAAATAGATCAGTAGCGATAACTAC
>NZ_JBEUTW010000231.1:0-8091 GCF_040492675.1 Bacillus sp. AP50 | reverse complement strand
GGATATTGAAAATAATAATCTTGGAAAAGCAAGAGATAGATTGCATGGCCTCATCTTTACATACCCAAATGAATTACATCTTCGAAAACAACTCGGAGATATTTATTATAAATTACAATATCCAGAAATGGCTGGACGTTACTGGTATCTAGAAGAGCATAAAACAGGTATTATGCATGAATCATGTTTATTATTTGAAAAATCAATGGGAAATAGTCCTCATCATATTGCACGTGCTTTAAAGTTTAAAGGCGATTCTAACCATATAAAAGGGTTGTATAAAGATCAACCTTTATCTTCAGTGCAGAAGAAAGTAGCAGAGGAGTTAATTTATGAGTATAAAGAAACATGGAAAGATAAGCTAGTTCCTTTTGGCTGTCTAGCATTGCTTGCTTCCCTCCTCTTTTCTGCCGTTGTTGGTCTATTCACTATTTGGAATTGGATTTTTTAATCACAGGGGGAATTTTCACATGTCAAACTACGCTAAAGAAGAAAGGCTAACAGGGGGAAACGTCTCAAGCGTATATCGTTCTAAAAATACTGTTCGGCGAGAGTTAAAGCCAGACAGTGAAAAGATTCATAAGCTATTGCAATATTTAGAAAACAAAGGATTTCATTATGCTCCAAAGTTTTTAGGTGTAGATGAAAAGGATAGAGAGATTTTATCCTTTATTGAAGGAGAAGCTGGCAATTATCCTTTAAAAGAATATATGCGATCTAATGATGTATTAAAAGAAATAGCAAAGATGCTCCGCCTTTACCATGATGCTGTAAGTGATTTTCCGTTATTAGCTGATTGGAAACCGATGGATCATACTCCAAATAACATTGAGGTTTTATGTCACAATGATTTTGCCATATATAACATTATTTTTAATAATAAGAAGCCAGTAGGGATTATTGATTTCGATGTTGCTGCTCCTGGTCCAAGACTATGGGATATCGCTTATACACTCTATACTTGTGTGCCTTTAAGTAGAGTGTATTATACTGAATCCGGTGAAGCCGTTCATTATGACTCATCGCAACATGCAGATCGTATTAAAGAGAGAGTGAATTTGTTCGTTCAGTCCTATGATAAAAATATGGATGAAGATTACTTAGGAATGGTGTTGCTTCGATTAGAAGGGTTATGTACATATATGAAACGAAAAGCTCAAGAAGGCGACTTGAATTTCCAAAGAATGATCGATGAAGGACATCTAGAGCATTATGAGAAAGATATGAAGTTTATTCGTGATCATAGGGCTGAGTGGAGTTGATTTAGTAATAAAGAAAAGTTAGTATCGTTTTTTGCCGACAACTCAATCTCTCTTTTCGAATCGTTTAGAAAATAACAAGGGGCACCTTTCAAAAAGGTGCCCCTTCCTTTTATTTCGTAAACTGTGCTTCTTCCGTAGATCCTTTTAACGCTGTCGTTGATGAAGTTCCGCCTGTAATCACTTGTGCCACTTCATCAAAGTAACCTGTTCCTACTTCGCGTTGATGACGTGTTGCAGAGTAGCCATGTTTTTCAGCTGCGAATTCTGCTTGTTGTAGTTCAGAGTATGCTGCCATGCCGCGCTCTTTATAGCCACGTGCTAGTTCAAACATACCGTAATTTAATGAATGGAATCCAGCAAGTGTTACGAATTGGAACTTGTAACCGTAAGATGCGATTTCCTTTTGGAAGCTTGCAATTGTTTTTTCATCTAGTTTTTGTTTCCAGTTGAATGAAGGTGAGCAGTTATATGCAAGTAGCTTCCCTGGATGCTCCTTATGAATTGCGTCCGCAAATCGTTTTGCATCTTCTAAATTTGGTTCTGACGTTTCACACCAAACGAGGTCTGCGTACGGTGCATACGCTAAACCGCGCGCAATTGCTTGATCAAGACCTGCATTCGTACGGTAAAATCCTTCTGGTGTTCTTTCTCCTGTAATAAATGCTTTATCAACAGGATCAATATCGCTCGTAATTAAATCAGCTGCATCCGCATCTGTTCTTGCAACGATAATTGTCGGCACTCCCATTACATCTGCTGCAAGGCGTGCAGAAATTAAATTGCGTACTGCTGTTTGCGTTGGTAGTAATACTTTTCCGCCTAAATGGCCACATTTTTTCTCTGAAGATAATTGATCTTCAAAATGCACACCTGATGCACCTGCTTCAATCATACCTTTCATCAGTTCGAATACATTTAATTGCCCACCAAATCCAGCTTCTGCATCTGCTACAATCGGTACGAAATAGTCTGTATCATCGCTTCCTTCCATATGCTGAATTTGATCCGCACGTTGAAGCGTTTGATTAATTCGTTTTACTACAGCAGGTACGCTGTTCGCTGGATATAAACTTTGGTCTGGATACATATGCCCAGAAAGGTTTGCATCAGCTGCTACTTGCCAACCACTTAAGTAAATCGCTTTTAACCCAGCTTTTACTTGTTGCATCGCTTGGTTTCCTGTTAATGCGCCAAGTGCGTTAATATAGTCTTCTGTATGAAGCGATGTCCAAAGCTTCTCAGCACCACGACGCGCTAACGTATGTTCAATATCAATTGACCCGCGCAGGCGAATTACATCTTCTGCCGAATATGGACGTGTGATCCCTTTCCAACGCTCATCTAATTCCCAGCTTTCTTGTAACTTCTCGATTCTTTCGTTTTTCATTTGTTCCATCCCCTTTTCATTTTTTATAAAATTTCATAACCCGGTAATGTTAAAAATGGTACGAATTCATCATTTCGAACGAGATTTGTAAACAACGTTGTCGCCTCTTGGAATCTCCCTTTCTTAAAGGCTTCCTTACCAATCTCTCTTTCTATTTTTGCTAATTCTTCTTCTTTTAATTCTTCCATTAATTCAAGCGTAATATTACGACCATCATTTAGTTTTCCACCTTCATGACGAATCCATTGCCATACTTGTGCTCTTGAAATTTCAGCTGTTGCCGCATCTTCCATTAAGTTATAAATGGGTGCTGCTCCCCGTCCGCTTAACCAAGATGCAATATATTGAATACCTACGCTAATATTCATGCGAAGGCCCTCTTCTGTAATCGTTCCCACCGGTACCTCTAGTAAATCGTTTTCTGTTACACATATTTCTTCACGTCTTCTAAAAATTTGATTTGGTGTTTTCATAATGTGATTAAACACTTCCATTGCAACCGGTACAAGTCCAGGGTGGGCAACCCAAGTCCCGTCATGACCGTCTAAAGCTTCGCGTTCCTTATCAGCACGCACTTTTTCAAAAGCTGCTTCATTTGCTTCTGGATTATTTTTAATCGGAATTTGTGCCGCCATTCCTCCAATTGCTGGTGCATTACGGCGGTGACATGTTTGAATTACTTTCAAAGAATACGAACGCATAAATGGCGCCGTCATCGTGACTTGTGCTCTATCTGGTAGTAAGAATTTATTATGATTACGGAAACTCTTTAAAAAGCTAAAAATATAATCCCATCTTCCGCAGTTTAAGCCAGCAGAATGATCTTTTAGCTCATACAAAATTTCATCCATTTCAAACGAAGCGTGAATCGTTTCCAGTAACACAGTTGCTTTAATCGTTCCATTTGGAATGCCGATATATTTTTGAGCAAATACGAATACATCATTCCATAATCTCGCTTCTAAATAACTTTCCATTTTCGGTAAGTAAAAGTATGGGCCGCTCCCTTTTGCTAAAAGAGCTTTCGCATTATGGAAAAAGTACAAGCCGAAGTCTACTAAGCTACCCGACATATTTTTCCCATCAACTTGCATATGCTTTTCCTCTAAATGCCATCCTCTTGGACGTACAATGAGTACAGCTGTTTTCTCATTTAATCTATATTCTTTCCCTTTATCATTTTCATGTGAAATCGTTCCCTTTACTGCATCTCGTAAATTGATTTGGCCTTCCACTGCATTTTCCCAAGTTGGTGAATTCGAATCTTCAAAATCCGCCATAAAAAGATGCGCTCCTGAATTTAAAGCGTTAATGACCATCTTTCTATCTACCGGTCCAGTAATCTCTACACGGCGATCCTCTAAGTCTTTTGGCAGCTTGGCAATTGTCCAATCCGCTTCACGTATGTGTTTTGTTTCTTCTAGAAACTTCGGAAACTCCCCTGCATCAATTCTCTTTTGTTTTTCTACACGTTTTTGTAAAAGTTCTATGCGGCGCTCATTAAAATTCTCATGTAGTTCCTTCAAAAAACTAAGCACCTCAGGTGTCAATATTTCGCTGTACGCTGGTAACATTTCTCCAACGAGTGTAACCCGTGAAGTTTGCGTCGACATATTAGCATCCCCTTCTTAAACTGTTTTATAACAGATTTAATTTCATGTTTTATATTATATAACAAATCTTCAGAAAAGGAAGTTTTTTTTGAAAATTCATTTCGTTTTTTTTCAAAACGCCATTCTTTCGCGCTTTATTTCATACAAAAAAGGCCGCTGTTATACAACAACGACCTTTTTGTATTATTTTTGAATTTCACTTTGACTAGTTAAACTTTATTACTGCCCTTGTTCCATATCATGCAATATTGCTCTATGTAAAAACTGTGCGTATTGTTCTCTCGTTACCTTCATAGACGGACCGAATTTACCTTCTCCGATTCCCATTGTAATACCATTTGTTTGTACTGCACTAATTGCATTCGTTGCCCATGAATTTGCTGAAACATCATTAAAGTTATGAGATCCCTTTGCCTGTAGGTCAAAAGCATTCGTAAGAACTTGTGCCATTTCCGCACGCGTTAACGTCGCCTTCGGTCTAAAGTTTCCATTCTCGTCTCCCTGGAAAATTCCGATTTCCGTTAGAGCCAATATCTCCTCGATAAAGCTTGTTGAATTTTCATCGATATCTCCATATGGGTTTTCATATTCATCTTGTTCTTCCATATCAAACACACGGTAAATTAAAGCTGCAACTTGCTCACGTGTTACATTATCCCCAAAACCGAATATTCCATCGCCATATCCCAAAATTATTTCTTGTTCCGCTAATTCATGAATTGCCTCATATGCCCAATGTCCTTTTGGTACATCTTTAAATACAATTGTATTTGCTTTTTGCAACGGTGCACTTTCCGCTTTTACACTATTACTCTCTGCTGAGAATAACACCCCACCCATAATTGTTAATGCTGTAGCTGTTTTTAATAATTTTTTGCTCATCAAATTATCTCCCCAATATGTATATGTTTTTTTAAAAATATACAGAATAAATGGTATAGTGACAATATATTTTCCGACACATTTCGTGACGGTTTTGTGAATCATATTACACATCATGTCTTTTTCATCGGGTTGATTATAAAGCTTGTTTATAACCATAAAAATACATAAATACGAATAATAATTCTTTTTTAAACAAACAAAAAAGCACAAATTTTTCTATTTGTGCTTTCATATTTCACTCTACTTCCAATCCTCTTTCAAATGATAATTAATAATCGCATTATTAATAAACTGAGCATATTGTTCTCTAGGTACAGGGCGATTTAATTCATACATGCCATTCCCAGTTCCTCTCACAACATTATTAGATTGTAACGCACTAATTGCATCTTCTGCCCAGTGACCTTTTGGAATATCTTTAAATGTATGTTTTTGTTTCGTTTCAAAATTAAATGCTCGTTTTAAAATGACAGCCATTTCCGCTCTAGAGATTGGTGCTTTCGGCCTAAAATCCCCTTGGCCATCCCCTGTAAAAACACCACGTTTTGTTAACGCTAAAATTTCCTTTTTAAAAGTGGTTGTACTATCAGAAACATCTTTATATGGATTCGCTACTGGCCCTTCTTCTTTTATCTCAAGTGTTCTGTAAATAGTCCCAGCTACTTGTTCACGTGTTATAAGATCACCAACACCATACTTCCCGTTTCCATACCCTAATATAATTTTATGATACGCTAAATCCATAATAGCATCATATGCCCAAAATCCGTATGGAACATCTTCAAACACAATCATTTGTGGATACTCTTCCGCTTTTACAGGTGTCACATTCGCCCCTGCAAATATACCTCCTGCCATTGTCGCAATCATCATTACACCCAATATTTTTTTCTTCATTATCCTCTCTCCCTATTTCATTCAAATAAAATGAACTTCATTGTTTCAGGAGTACTATTTTTTTTGTGAATGTAAGATAAAATGCAAATCTTCTAGAAGAAATATTCCCACTACCTTTCTGCTTTATACCCCCTTCTTTCTTTTTCAAAAAGGAAGTTGTCACATCTAAGGTGTTATATACTAAAACATTCTACAATCTCTTTATAAACTCCTTTTCACTTTATAACTTCCCTTTATTGGCACCTAAAGGAGATGCCTAATGGAGATTACTATATTCATGGTTTATATTTCAGAGGTAGCATCCCCCTTCACTGATAACTCGCTTTCGCTGAATTTTGAGGTGGGGGTCTTACTGCCCAGCAAATAACGGGATAAAAAAATCATCCTTTTTTCTTAAAAGAGGATGATTTTTTTATATTTATTAACACTCAAATATGCTACTACTTTTGAAGAGTAAATTGGGCAACTATTTGTTTTAATTTTCCTGCTGCGTTATGCATATGTTCAATTGAAACCGAAATCTCTTGAACAGATTTTTCTTGCTGTTGAATAGACTCTTTTACCCTATCAGTTCGGTCAGATGATCTTTGGGAAATTTGAGCCATGTCTTCTGCAGAAGCCGAGATTTCCTCACTACTCGCTGCAATTTCATCTGTAGACATAGATACCGTTTGAATTTGCTCAGATACTTGCTGTACTTTTTCTGTAATTGTTCCAAATACTTTTTCTGTATGCATTACTACTTGTGTACCTGCCTGTACCTCATTATCTACTTTCCCCATCATATGTACCGTATGGTTCGTTGTTCCCATAACTTGAGTAATAAGATTCTCAATTTGTTTTGCAGAATCACTAGATTGTTCTGCTAATTTCCGCACTTCATCTGCCACAATTGCAAATCCTCTACCACTTTCACCAGCACGTGCAGCCTCAATTGCGGCGTTTAATGCTAATAAGTTAATCTGGGAGGTAATACCTTGCATAACATCAATGATTTTAACAATTTCTTCTGATTGTTCTTTCATAGTCTCTACTTGTTTCACACCGCTATGTACCGAATTTTGGATTGTATCCATCTGTTGAATCATTTGTTTCATTAATTTGTTACCACTCTCTGCATCTAATGCTGATTGAGCAGATAATTCATTTACAGAGGATGATGTATTGACTATACTCTGCATTCCTTGCGTCAACTCTTCCATCGCACCCGCAGTTTGTTCCATTGCTTGCATTTGACTCTCTGCACCATTTGCAACTTCTTCAATATCCATAGTGATTTTCTTCGCTGCACTACTAGATACTTCTGATGCAGATACTACTCCGTCTGCATGTTGGAATAAAAGCTGAATATTATTCTCTACTTCTTGCATATTTGTTCTTAGCCCTGCAATCATCTCGTTAAAATTACTTACTAATACACCTAATTCATCCTTAGCAGTATAATCACCATGTACGGTTAAATCTCCTTCTTTCGCTCTTTCCATCATACGACTAACCGTTTGTAAAGGAGCAACTATGAGCTTGCTAATAATATAACTTACTATACATATAACGATTGTAGTAACTACTACAAGAATGATAAAGGTAATAACGGAACGATCAATCATTTTTTGAGAATCTTTAAATACTTGGTCAGCTAAATTTGAAACATACGATTCTAGATCCACTGCATAACCAGCTAACTCTATTCCCTTCGGTTTTAATTCCTTCTGAAATTCATTTACCATTTGTGGCTCATTTGTTGCCTTCGCCTTTTTAAATAATTTTTTATATGTATCTTTATAACTTGGCAAAGATTTCTTCATCTTCTGAAATAGTTCATCCTCTTGCTTACTTAAATTAAAACCATCATCATATTCTTTTAATAAAGAATCATATTTTTTAAGATCCTTTTCAATATTATCAATTATCCCCTCTTTATTTGCCACTTCATTTTGTGATGCCGTAATTAATTCTAGTAAGTTATATTCTAATGAATTTTGTGTACGAAGCATTCCTTCTAATAAAATTGCAGAATATTGATAATCATCTACTACAACCTCTGTAT
>NZ_JBEUTW010000230.1:0-6476 GCF_040492675.1 Bacillus sp. AP50 | reverse complement strand
ATTCATATATATATGAAACATATGGGATTCAATTAGTTGTAAGTGGCGTATTAGGGAGAAATATTGCAATACATAATGAAGACGGCTTATCACTTCATCATTTATTGATGTATGGTGGCGGTACCGCTGCAATTGAAAAATATTTAGAGTATCATCCGAAGGAACGTGCAACAACTAGCATAAGTGGTACTGTATTGGTAGAATCAACAGTTACAAATCTTAAAGATGGAAATCCAGGGAAACAATATATGAAACAAGCGATGGAGAAACAGATGGATATAGTAGCAATTTCTAAAGGGGCGCTCGTTACAAACTGGAGAGAAATAAATGAAGCAGCAAGAGGCGCAAATGTACGAATTCGATATAGCGGTGCAACAGCCGCTGCACTACCGACCCTAGATATCGGACAATTTGGTTTAGCCGGTTGCAGTATTGAAAAAATAGAAGGAATATTAAATGGAACAACTAATTATATTCTTACGAAAATGTATGAGGAAGATATGACATTTGAAGAAGCACTGAAAGAAGCACAAGATAAAGGAATTGCTGAGACAAACCCTATATTAGATATAAGTGGTTCAGATAGTGCGTGTAAATTGGTACTTTTGACAAACAGCTTAATGGAAACAGAGAAAACACTTACTGATATACATATAAAAGGAATCGAGCACGTTACAAAACAGCAAATTAGAAATGCTAAGGAACAACATAAAATTATTAAATTAATAGCATCAACATATAAGGATGAGGGTGGCAATGTGAATTTAAATGTTGAACCGTGCGAAATAGAAAAAGATCATCCGTTAGCAAAAGTAAATGGGACCGAAAAAGGAATTACGTTCTTTACAGATACGATGGGACAAGTTACTACAATTGGTGGGGCTTCTAATCCACGAGGCGCTGCAGCTGCAGCTTTAAAAGATGTGATTAACTTATATCGAAAAGATTTGTAAGACCGTACCGCCCTTTATAAAAAATACATATGTCGTGGACCTTTTGAGAATGAAATAAATATGAAAAAATGATTGCAGGGGGGAAGGAATTGTTTAAGGATTTTAAAGTTGTTAAAGATCGTCCCGTTTATATTCAATTGAAAGATTATTTGAAGAAGATGATTATGAAAGGGCATTTGCTCGGGGATCAAAAAATCCCATCAACAAGGGAACTAAGTGAATTACTAAGTGTGAGTAGAAACACTGTACTCGCTGCTTATGCAGATTTAGAACAAGAAGGACTCATTTATGCAGTTAAAGGAAAAGGGAACTTTGTTGCGAAGGTGGATATATCTAACACTTCGTCTGTTGAAATAAATTGGAAAAATAAACTTAATACAGTGACCGCATTAGCGGATGAATTAGATTTAATGAAACATGGTGTTCGTTGGGAAAAGGGAATGATTGTCTTTAATAGTATAGCCCCGGATGAGAAGCTATTTGATGTTGAAAATTTCAAAAGAGCTTTTCTTACTCGTATGTCCATTGAAGGAGACATCGTATTGAACTACGGATATGCAAAGGGATATAGACCGTTAATGAATTATTTACTTCATTACATGGAAATGAAAGGTGTAGACATTTCGAATAAAGATATTCTAATTACAAATGGATTTACAGAAGGATTGGATATTGTACTCTCTTCTTTATCAAAAAAATCTGGTCGTGTCATTTGTGAGAATCCAACTCACCACGCTGCACTAAAGCTGTTCCGTTTACATGGACTTGAAGTTCATGGGATTGATATGAATGAGGATGGTATTGATACGAATGAAGTTGAAAAAAGCTTGCGTGAAAAAGATTTTGATTTTGCTTATTTAATTCCTTCTTATCATAATCCAACCGGTATTGTTACGAGTTCAGAGAAAAGAACGGAATTGATGAGGTTATTCTCAAAATACAACGTTCCTATTATAGAGGACGGATTTAATGAAGAATTACGTTATTCAGGTTCACATTTAGCTCCATTATTAACTTTTGCTGGAGCTGGCAATAATGTGATTTATATTAGTAGCTTTTCAAAGGTACTTTTCCCTGGTTTACGTGTAGGTTGGATTATTGCAGATAAAGAGCTGATTCATTATTTAGAAAGCGTAAAAAGAGCAAGAACGATTCACACATCTACGCTAGATCAAGCTGTTCTGTTTCAATATTTACATGAGGGATATTTTGAAAAATATTTAAAAAAGGCAAGATCTGTTTATAAGAAAAAATATGAGTTAGCTGTCGGGGCATGTAACCAGTACATTCCTTTTAAAAGAATGACTGGAGATGGTGGACTGCATTTATTTATAGAGCTAGAAGAGCATATGAATGCCCGCACACTTTTACAAAAGTGTTATGAGAAAGGCGTTACGTTTTCACCTGGAGATGTTTTTTACTCTGATGGAGAAGGAGCGAACACTTTCCGATTAGGGTTTTCGCGCTTGAAAGAAGAAGAAATAGTTCGGGGAATTAAAATAATTGGTGATACATTAAAAAATGAAATTTGGAGTTGAGAAAATGAAAATCGGTGTTATTATGGGCGGGGTATCGTCTGAAAAACAAGTTTCAATTATGACGGGGAATGAAATGATTGCTCATTTAGATAAAAATAAGTATGAAATAGTTCCAATTACATTAAATGAAAAAGTGGATTTAATTGAAAAAGCGAAAGACATTGACTTTGCGTTGCTCGCATTACACGGAAAATACGGAGAAGATGGGACAGTTCAAGGAACACTGGAGAGTTTAGGGATTCCTTATAGCGGAAGTAATATGTTATCTAGCAGTATATGTATGGATAAAAATATTTCGAAAAAGATTTTACGTTATGAAGGTGTAGAAACACCAGATTGGATTGAACTTACAAAAATGGAGGATCTAAATCTTGATGAGTTAGATAAGTTAGGATTTCCATTAGTAGTAAAACCAAACTCTGGCGGATCGAGTGTCGGAGTGAAAATCGTTTACAATAAAAATGAATTGATCTCAATGCTAGAAACTGTATTCGAATGGGATTCTGAAGTAGTAATTGAGAAGTATATAAAAGGTGATGAAATTACATGTTCAATTCTGGATGGAAAACAGTTACCTATAGTTTCAATTCGACATGCAGCCGAGTTCTTTGACTACAATGCAAAATATGATGATACTAGTACAGTTGAGGAAGTTATCGAACTTCCAGCAGAAATTAATAAACGTGTAAATAAAGCGTCACTTGCTTGTTATAAAGCATTAAAATGTAGTGTTTATGCAAGAGTTGATATGATGGTGAAGGACGGAATTCCATATGTAATGGAAATTAATACATTACCAGGGATGACACAATCAAGTTTATTGCCAAAAAGTGCAGAAGCAGCGGGAATTAGTTATAGCAAACTATTAGATATGATTATTGAAACATCATTAAAAGTTAGAAAAGAAGAAGGGTTTTAAGGGAATTATATAACTAATTTTTTTGACAGTTTCACAAAGTATGCTATGATGAATACATTATAAAAACAAAATATTTATCCACTAGGGGGGCCTTTTATAGGCTGAGATCAAATGTGATTTTGAGACTCTTAGTACCTGATCTGGTTAATGCCAGCGTAGGGAAGTGGGAAAGACGTTGCTATTTAATGAGTAAATAAATACTGTCAATTTCACTTTCTTTACGCCTGTAAAGAAAGTTTTTTTATTTTAAAGCGTTAATAGCTGTGGATAAATATCTATATTTTATATATTATTGGAGGGATTTAAATGACTTTTTCACAATCGTTACGTAAAGAAGTAGATTCAATTTGGGAAGCGAGTTTTAACCATCCTTTTCTAAAAAAACTTGGTGAAGGAACGTTAGATTTAGCTAGTTTTCGTTATTATGTGCTTCAAGATTCATATTATTTGAGCCATTTTGCTAGAGTACAAACTTTAGGAGCTGCGAAAGCTCTTGAATTAGAGACGACAGCTCGTATGGCACATCATGCTCAAAATACATATGAGGCAGAGTTATCTTTACATGAGAATTTTGCTAAAAAGCTAGGGATAACAAAAGAAGAAAAAGATAATTTTATTCCTGCGCCAACTGCATATGCGTATACTTCACATATGTATCGTGCTGCGTATGAAGGGCATTTAGGAGATATCATTGCAGCAATTTTACCTTGCTATTGGTTGTATTATGAAATTGGCGAACGCTTAAAAGAGTGCCAGCCGGAAGAGCCAATTTATAACGAATGGATTTCTGCTTATGGATCTGATTGGTTCCGTACGCTAGTTGAAGAGCAAATTACACGTTTAGATACTATCGCTGAAAAAGTAACAGAGACAGACCGCAAGCGTATGAAACAGCATTTTATTATTAGCAGTCAATATGAATATTCATTTTGGGAAATGGCTTATACATTAGAAAAGTGGCCAGTGGATACAGACGTAAAAGACGTAATTGGATAAAGAATAGAAGTAATGTTATAGCTAGGTATGGATCATACCTAGCTATATATTTTTTCTTGTCAAATTTGCGTAAAGTCATTAGTGCTACGGATATGGCGAAATAGAATATCGATAATTTAGCTCATTTACTTGTCTACGCATTAACTGGATAAACTTCTGTCACATTTATTTTACAATCAAAGAACGTAAATGTTGGTGGTATGAAGTTAAATAAGAAAAGAAACCCGAGCTGTTAGCTGTAACGGAGTTGTTTTTTCTTTGCAGGAATTTCTAAATTATCATGGAGTGTTGTTAATACGATATGCAAATATGCATATCGTATTTTTTTGAGTTCTTTATGTGTTAAAATTAGATATAGAGATATGGAAATATAAAGAAGCAAAAGCAGGAATATCCAATGAATTTTGAGAGGTGTTATATGTTTACAAATAAGAAATTAATTCGATTTGGTTTATCGTTGTTTGTATTTTTAGGGATAATTAATTTTACAATCAGCTATTTCCAAACATATCTTGAAACAGCAGCAGATATTAAATGGGTAATTCCAGAAATTTGGAAAACTATTTTGCTAGATGTTCCTCAAGGGATACTTGTTCTTTTAGGCGCAATTGCTTTATATGATTTCACAAAAGAGGCATCAAAAAAAGACGCATCAATCTAAATGTGTCTTTTTTCAATTAGCAATTTCATATAGAGATTTGCTGGAGAAATAGAATGAAAAGCCCTAATTAGGGCTTTTTTTTGTTGGAATTTCTTAACCGTCATAGAAACCGGTCACTTGGAGGTGTTATAGCGAAAGCCATTTACAGTACAGAAAAATCTAAGCAGCAGACGGAAATATATAGGATATGGCATCATAATTGTTGAGAAATTAATTGAACTTAGTAAGTATGAAGATATGACGCTAGAATTCATATTTTTTAATTTTTATTTATCCCGCTATTTGCCGGGCAGTAAGCCCCCCACCTCAAAATTCAGCGGAAGCAAAGAAGTTAGGTAGGGGATGAACAAAACCCCACTGATTAAAGTTTCACTTTATAAAAATGAGCCCATAGTAAAAATAGGTATATGAACAAGGTGCATCATCTAGTGATAAGTCATACTTTGTTGGTGTACGTATTGAACTTAGTTTATAGCGCTATTTCTACTTAGATGTAACGAACAGGAATATAGGGAAGTATCGATGAGGTTGTATTTTATAAACGGAGGTTATGAAAATGAATCAGTTTCAACAAGAACTACAAGCGTTAAGCCTTAATGATTACCGGTCTGGAAATATTGTCTATTGGGACCAGCAAAACCAATATCCATATTACTATATTGAAGATGCTGCTCGTCGCTGTGGCGGTTGTGGTCGTTGTGGCGGTTGTGGTGGAGGTCGTTGTGGCGGCTTCCGTTGTGGTGGCTTCCGTTGTATTGGTTGCTTCGGTTGTTTTGGTTGCGGAGGCTGTGGCGGTTGTGGCGGCTGTGGTGGTTGCTCTAACTGTTTTGATGGTTTTACTGATACTACCGGTACTATTGTAACGTATGAATATTGATAACATCTATCTTGCTAGTTGCGGGCAGTAACATCCCCAAAAAAATTCAGCGAGAGCAAAGAGAAGTTAGGTGGCGGACTGCCCATAAAAGCCCGATTGGTGAGAGCTGATTAAAGTTTCACTTTATCAATTAAAAAACATTAGTTATATGTACGTGCCGACAAAGAATATAGCCATTATTAATGGATATATTCAATCATTCAAGTGAAAGAGTAACAATAAGATATATAGATGTAATCAAGATGTGATGGATAAAGCAATGACTAGATTTAAAATCTAATCATTGTTTTTTTCTTATGGTTTTATCATTAAATATCTGTCTAGTTTGGGCATTGCTTCCTTCTAGCTAATGATTTTATTACAACCGTGTAAGGTTAATGTAATGTTAATCGATAGTAAAATAAGTTGCTTAAGTGTATTTTAAATAAGATTAAAAAGTACTGTTTATCTACAAAATAATAGGGTAAATACTATGTAATTAGGAAGTGTATGAATATGGTTGAACTAAAATCTATTTTCCATTCGTATAAAC
>NZ_JBEUTW010000229.1:0-3928 GCF_040492675.1 Bacillus sp. AP50 | reverse complement strand
TAATTAATATATTGTTGAGAGGAAGATAAATTATGAGACAGTGTTCCAATTGTGGAAGTCAGGTGCGACAGCATGATAATTTTTGTGGGGATTGTGGTATGAATTTAGAGAAACAACAATGTTCAGAGGAGATATTAGAAACGAACAATGAATGGAATGTAGAGAATAAGAAAAAAACTAGTTTTCTAGCCCATAAACGATTCGTAGTTGTAAGTGCAATAGCCTTAATAATCGTTGCAAGCACTATGTATATTTTTTTAACTCATTCTTCTTCTTTTAATAAGATGAAAGGGTATTGGTATGCTGGCGGTAAAGGGGCTTACCTTCAGATTCAAGAAATAGACGATAAAAATATTGAAATAGTGTTTTATGAAAAGAGAGGGAAAACAGAAAGAGTTAAAGGGAGTGTAGTAGATTATAATGATAATCAAGTAATATGTAATATGTCATACCCTTGGAATGGAAGAGTGAAATTGGAATTATTGGATGATACAACGTTGTACATGAGTGAAGAGGGAAAGAAATCGCATAAATTAAAACTGACAAAGGTTTCCGAAAAGGAGATGCAAGAGTTTTATGGAGGGGAAAAATCTTCAAGGTAGTTTGTATATAGTATTTTCTTCAATTTGACACATGCTAGTAAATAATGATATAAAGAAAAGTATATGAATAATTGAGCGTGGAAAGGGAGAAGTAGTGATCATTTCCCTGTTTTAGAGAGCTGATGGTCGGTGAAAATCAGCACATAGATGATCGCGAATTACGCCCCTAGAGCATCTTTTTTCGATTGAATTGTATTCAAAAGGGAAAAGACGGTGCTAAGCCGTTATGTAAATAAGGTGGTAGGCTTTTTTGCCTGCAACTAGGGTGGTAACGCGATAATCAAAATCGTCCCTTATTTGAAGGGGCGATTTTTTTATGTTTTCAACCTTCACGCCAGTAATGAACTTAAAGGAGAGTATGTAGGATATGGGTATTTTACAAGATCTTGAATTTCGCGGTCTAATTAATCAGCAAACAGATGCTGAGGGCCTTGAGCAATTATTAGAAAAAGAAAGCGTTAAATTATACTGTGGTTTCGATCCGACAGCAGATAGCTTACACATTGGTCATATGTTACCAGTATTAATGTTACGTCGTTTCCAATTAGCTGGTCACCAACCAATCGCACTTGTTGGTGGTGGTACTGGTATGATCGGTGACCCAAGTGGTAAAAAAGCAGAGCGTACATTAAATACGAAAGATACAGTTGCTTACTACACAGAAAGTATTAAAAACCAACTTTCAAACTTCTTAGAGTTCGAAAACGTGGACAACCCAGCAACAATGGCTAACAATTATGACTGGCTTGGTAACTTAGATGTCATTTCATTCTTACGCGATATCGGTAAAAACTTCGGTTTAAACTATATGTTAGCAAAAGATACAGTAGCATCTCGTTTAGAAACTGGTATTTCATTCACTGAGTTCAGTTACATGATTTTACAATCATACGACTTCTTAAACTTATACCAACAACATAATTGTCGCCTACAAATCGGTGGTAGTGACCAATGGGGTAACATTACAGCGGGTCTTGAATTAATCCGTAAATCAGAAGAAGATGCGAAAGCATTCGGTTTAACAATTCCACTTGTTACTAAATCTGACGGTACGAAGTTTGGTAAAACAGAAGGCGGAGCAATTTGGTTAGACCCAGAGAAAACAACTCCTTACGAGTTCTACCAATTCTGGATTAACACAGATGACCGCGATGTTGTTAAATACTTAAAATACTTCACATTCTTATCTCATGAAGAAATTCTTGAGCTTGAAAAGCAAGTAGCTGAAGCGCCAGAAAAACGTGCAGCACAAAAAGCATTAGGTTCTGAAATGACAAAACTTGTTCATGGTGAAGAAGCATTAGAGCAAGCGATTAAAATTTCAGCTGCATTATTCAGCGGTTCTGTAGCAGAACTGACTGCAAGCGAAATCGAGCAAGGATTCAAAGACGTACCATCTGTAGAACGTACTGCAGAAGATACAGTATTAATCGACTTACTTGTAGAAAGCAAAATCTCTCCATCAAAACGTCAAGCACGTGAAGATGTAACGAACGGCGCAATCTACGTGAACGGTGAGCGTACACAAGCATTAGACTACGTTGTAACAGAAAACGACCGCATCGAAGGTAAATTCACAATCATTCGCCGCGGTAAGAAGAAATATTTCTTAATTCGTTACTAATTAGAAACGAATGTAAACAAATAGTACCCCGAATTGTAGGCTGAAAAGTCTATGATTCGGGGTTTTTATGTATGGATTTAAATCGCCGGATCTTTTCTTTTAAATAGAATATAAAGAATTAATATGAGCATATAAAGTAAACTAACTAGCATAACGATAAATGCTGTTGGATAAAATTTTGCCGCATATATAAAGAAATCGATTTGATAAATATCTTGGTAATTTGAAACGGTGCCTTTAAAGTAATTTGTAAACTTAGCGCTATATTTCCATTCATCAGGATTATCTATTAAATTACTCCCCTGATACCAACTCATCAGTGCGGAAGTAATAAATAGCATAAATGAACTTCCGAGTTGAACCATTTGATTTATTGTCAAAAAGAATCCACCTCCCATTTTATGGTTATTATAGCGTGCATTCATATGCTTGTAACCATTTTGTTGTAATCTCCTTTTCGAGTTCATACGGAAATCACATGTAAGCGGTATGATAAATGTATAACAACTAGAAAGGAGTGGTAAAACGAAATGTCACTAGAAGCGCTCATTATTTTTTCTTTGCTAAATGCGGGTCAGCTTGCAGAGAATTCGAAGGTGGATGTACATAAAGAGCAGAAAGATGCTTATGTATATGTTCAGAAAGAGGAAAATAAATAACTTTAATATATATAAATAAAGGCTGCCAGAGAAAGGTTTTAGTTTCTTTGGCAGCTTTTCTATTGAAATGTTTTATTCATCCTCATTTTGGAAGCATTAGGTGACTAAAACAACTAATGTAAGTTCATTAATTATAACTACATCTTTATCTTTTTCGTCATCATAATCAACTGATTTTGTTTTTCCACCTACAAAGTTAGCTAAAATACTTGTTATTGATTCTGAGTCTAGTAATTTGCCAATCTCAATATTTTGCTTCTTTGGCACATACCCCTTTAAACTCCATTTTGTACATTTTGTATTTCATTCAATGTTGAAGACATTATATCTACATAATCTATCATAGCACCTATGTTTAACTTGGCTGTTTCAGTATCATTTTCATTTAAAGCTATAAATGCTTGGTCTACCATTTGTTTAATTGCTCTTGCATCGTCTCTTAATTGAACTTTGAAGTAATCATACTCCTTAGGAGGTTCTATACTTGCTAGTCTATTAGCTCTCCCACTTACTCTACTTAATTCTCCCTTTAATCCTGTTTGAGTTGTTTTCCACGTTCCATCTTTTTCAGCTAAGGATTTAATAGATTGAACTGCCGTCTTTAAGTCATTAGAAGTATCCTTAATATCTTCTTGATACTTCTCTAAAGGAGAAGATGCACTAGAACCTTTAGTTAACTGCTTATCTCTATACTCTCTTTCCTCAGCTAGTGTTCTACCTTCTCCAATTACAGCTTCTTTTACTGTTTTATCGTTTGAGACTTCATTTTTATCTGTATCTTCTTTCTTTTTCGTTACCTCTTTTTCTTCCTTAGCTTTCTTTTCAGCAAGCAATTTTTCCTTTTCAGCAAGCAATTCTTCCTTTTTAGCAAGCAATTCTTCTTTTTCCTTGTTTAGCTGATCTGCTTCTTTGTCTATTGACTCGTCTTTCTTCTTTTCTGACTCTGAAATCTTTAAGCTATCAGTCTTATTCTCTTCTGTATTGTTCTTAGAACATCCTACCCACGCTACTAACATAAGTGGTAATGCTAAAAAACATATTAG
>NZ_JBEUTW010000228.1:0-2248 GCF_040492675.1 Bacillus sp. AP50 | reverse complement strand
TGTGGTACCGATTCTCGGTGAGACTTATACCGGACTTTACGAACCGGTTGCCGCCATTGCAAAAGCGTTGGACGATTTACAGGAGAGGACGGGACTCGACATTCCTATGCATGTAGATGCGGCTTCGGGCGGATTTATAGCACCGTTTCTTTTGGGTTGGATAATTTGGCGGGAAGCTGATGATCTCCCTGATGATTTAATCTTCCGCGTCTCCTATTTAGGCGGAAACATGCCGACTTTTGCCTTGAATTTTTCACGTCCTGGCGCACAAGTGCTTCTACAATATTACAATTACCTGCGTTTGGGGAAAAGTGGGTACTATGATGTCCAAAGGGCTTCTCAAAAGGTCGCTCTTTTTCTTAGCAAGGCAATTCAGGAGATGGAACCGTTCGAACTTTTGTCCGATGGTTCGGATATTCCGGTTTTCGCTTGGCAACTGAAAAAAGGTTACACATTAAACTGGAACCTTTATGATTTATCTCGACAATTGCGTGTGTTCGGCTGGCAAGTACCCGCATATCCATTGCCTCCAGACCTAGAAGCAGTGACGATTATGCGCGTTGTGGTTCGAAACGGGTTTTCTATGGATCTCGCGCATTTATTTTTGAGGAACCTCAAACAGGCCGTTGCCTTTCTGGATTCCTTGGATGGACCTATGCCACATGATACGAAATGTGATAATGGGTTTCATCACTAATTGGGGAGCAGCTCTCGTCGTCGTTAAGTTGAGCTCAACACTCATAACTTTTCGAGCTATCGACTGGGAAGAGGTACAGAAAAGCTGATGGTTTCAACCAAGGGATACATGATGATAGGTGATGAACAAATTGATGCCTGAGGGCTTTACAATATCAAATCATACGCCCAGTTTTCAGAAATCTATTGGCTTTTCTTCTGGTTTCGAAAGACACAATTCAAATCTGTTGAAGAGTTAAAAAAATTTGTAGCTAGTATTTCCTTTTGGGAGGTACCATTACCTGCTTTAGGAGTTACTCCACCATTACATTGGATTTTAGCGGATAAATGGGGTGAATCTATTGTATTAGAATCGACAAGGAGTAGTGACTAATAGTCCTGAGTTTAATTGGCATTTACAAAATTTAAGACAATATATGGTCTTAAATCGCAGCCATGCGAGGGGGATATACCATTAAGTGCTTTTGGACAAGGTTCAGGTTCAATGGGACTTAATGGAGATTTCACCCTACTATCAAGGTTTATACGGGCAGCGTATGGTAAATAAAATATTCAGGGTATAGATAACGAAGAAGAGGGGGTATCGGCAGTTTTTCATATCTTATCAACTTGCTGGACAAGGTTCAGGTTCAATGGGACTTAATGGAGATTTCACCCTACTATCAAGGTTTATACGGGCAGCGTATGGTAAATAAAATATTCAGGGTATAGATAACGAAGAAGAGGGTATATCGGTCATTTTTCGTATTTTGTAAAATTGTGAGGTTCCAAAAGGAGGAGTAATAACGGAAGAAGATACATTAGATAATACTATTTATACAAGCGCAACGTGCATGGAGTCTGGTACATATTATTACTATATCTATGATTGTAGATAAATTATTGCCCTTCGTTATTAGTAACAGGATAGCTGCTTAACGATAAAAATGAATTTGCCAATTTTCTTGCAAAATGTAACGGGTGCTCCACCGATTGGATATGAATATACATAATTAAGGGATTCATGTATAACCAGTGATTATGTAAAGCACTGACAATAATTCCTTGTTGTACAATTGATTTCATAAATGCAGGGATCTCTTCTTGTAGAACCGCGATTTCTCCTAAATTTAATGCATTGCCATTTTGATCCAACGATTCAAAACTTACTCCGACGGGAACTACATAGGCACTTGGTTTTCCTTGAACCAGGACCTTAAAATTGCGGTGAAAAGACACCGAACAACCACCTTGATTTATTTTACTCTTTCCTTTAAGAATTGCAGCAAATTGATCAGAAATGAAATTTAAATTAGACATAAGTTCAATTCCTTTCCCGTGCTAAATTTATTCATGTAGAAATTTAATTTAAAAAATGTAGTTCCTTCTTTTAAAGAAAAGAACTACTTATAAACAACTTTTCTCTAAAATAAACAGGCTGATATGTGTAATTTGTACCCTGTTTATTTTAGAAGAAATATAAATGTTATTTCCCAACAAACATAACTTAATGAATCCTTTCTATATATCATTATAAAAAATTCATAAAGTAGGCAATTGTACATCTTTATTT
>NZ_JBEUTW010000227.1:0-12987 GCF_040492675.1 Bacillus sp. AP50 | reverse complement strand
ACATTAATGTGCATGTTTTTGAATTACAATAACAAAATATTAACATATTTCCACCTTAACTTTGGAATTATTTTATAAATAAATACTGTATTAAACTAAAAAAGAGGATAGCCTCTTTTTTAGTTTAATACGAATATGGTATTTGCTGATAACCTGGGTATGGCATTGGATACGTTACAGGGTATGGTGATGGATAAGCTACTGGATATGGAGCCGGATAATATCCTCCACTTGTTGCACCTGTTAATGCACCAGCTGTTAGTCCGCCTAACACTCCTCCTGCAAAGCTTCCAGGGAAAAATCCGCCTCCCCATGAACTACCACCACCCCAGCCCCATCCGCCTCCGTGATGATGATGGTGATCATAGTGATTGTGTCCTCCATGGTGATGATGTCCACCATGATTGTGTCCTCCATGATGATGATTTCGATAGTACAATCCATTATTTTCTATATAATTCATGTTTCTCCGCTCCTTTTCGATTTTTTCATTTTCATATGCGTTAAGAGTGGGATAAAAAATGGGATAGTACACTGTATGTAGGACAAATGCGGAAAGTATAGGTGAAATGTCTATATTTTGTAAAAAAAGCAAAACACCTTATAATAAAGATGTCATATTACATCTTCTATTTAAGAAGTCTATATTGAAAAAAGATTAGGGGAATTATATAGAAATGAAGAAGCCTATCGTTCAATTACTATTAATATTTACAATTGTATCTATCGTTCTGTTCCTATTAAATACATCGTATATTTCGTTATATACATTTGTCGGTGCTCTATGGTCCATCACAATAGTCGGAATTTCATTCGTTATTTTTATAGAAAATAGATCTCCACAAAGTACGTTAGCATGGTTTTTAGTATTAGCACTTCTTCCTATTATAGGTGTGCTTTTATACGCTATTTTCGGACGCAGCCGCTGGAGAAGAAAAAAACATCTCCATCGTTCAGAAGAACAAAGAAAATTATTCCGTGAAATATTAGAAGGAAGAAGACTAGAGTTATTACTCACAGTCCCACTAAATGAACGTTCCATACATTTAACAGAAGTCATACAAAAATTTGGAGGTGGTCCTGCCGCAGATAAAACAACTACAAAACTTTTAACAAACGGAGATCAAACATTTTCAGAAATTTTGCGAGCTATAGAGCAGGCAAAGCATCATATACATATTCAATACTACATTTATAAATCTGATGAAATTGGTACAAAAGTTCGAAATGCTTTAATACAAAAAGCAAAAGATGGTGTTATTGTACGCTTCCTTTATGATGGCCTTGGAAGTAATACGTTACGACGACGATTTTTGCAACCTATGAAAGAAGCTGGGATTGAAATTGTAGAATTTGACCCTATTTTTTCAGCTTGGTTACTTGAAACTGTCAATTATCGTAACCATCGAAAAATTGTTATTGTAGATGGAAAAATTGGTTTTACCGGAGGACTCAATGTCGGTGATGAATATCTTGGCCGTTCCAAGAAATTTCCTGTTTGGCGTGATAGTCATTTAAAAATAGAAGGAAAAGCATTATATAAATTACAAGCAATCTTTCTAGAAGACTGGCTCTATGCCTCTAGTGGTTTAAATACTTATTCCTGGGATCAATTCATGAATAGACAATACTTCCCAGGTAAAGAGATTTCAAATGCAGAAGGTGCTGTTCAAATCGTAGCAAGCGGACCAAGCTCCGATGATAAAAGTATTCGTAATACATTATTAGCTGTTATGGGCTCTGCAAAAAAATCCATTTGGATCGCTACCCCCTACTTTATTCCAGATCAAGAAACTTTAACATTATTACGCTTAAGTGCAATTGCCGGAATAGATGTACGGATTTTATATCCAGGTAAAAGTGATAGCATCATTAGTGATCAAGCATCTCAATCCTATTTCACTCCGCTTTTAAAAGCTGGTGCTTCTATTTACAGTTATAAAGATGGTTTTATGCATGCAAAAATTGTACTCGTTGATGATACAATTGCAACTATTGGAACAGCGAACATGGATGTACGTAGCTTTGAATTGAATTACGAAATTATTAGCGTGCTTTATGAATCAAAAACAGTTCACGACATTAAACGTGATTTTGAAGAAGATTTTAAACATTCAACTGAAATTAAATGGAACTCTTTCCAAAAAAGAAGTATAAAAAAACGCATATTGGAGTCTTTCATGAGGCTCATTTCTCCTTTACTGTAGGCAATCAACTTCATCTTGATTGCTTTTTCTTTTCCCTTTATCCTCCTTCCTTTTCTTTGCATACCATATTAAAACAAGTTATCATAAGATGTATTACTTTATGAAAATAATGTTAGGTGGGAAATACATGTTAGAACAATTTCATATACATGCTGATTTAAAACAACAGCTTTCTACGATTCATGAAAAGAATAAGCAAGAAGCTGGTGAAAATGCACATTTAATCGGAACGAAAATATATAAAGCGTCTGATAATAGCATTATTGAAGATGCGATTACAGCACTTCTTCTTGGCAAGAATATTCTATTAAAAGGACCGACTGGTAGTGGTAAAACAGTACTAGCGGAAACTCTTTCTTCTTTATTCCAAAAACCAATGCATAGCATTAACTGCTCTGTCGACTTAGATGTAGAGGGTATTTTAGGATACAACACACTACAAACGAAAGATGGTGCATCTGAAGTTTCATTCGTTAACGGTCCTCTTATGAAAGCAATGAAGAACGGTCACTTCCTATATATTGACGAAATCAATATGGCAAAACCTGAAACGTTACCACTTCTTCACGGCGCATTAGATTACCGTAAAATGATTACAAACCCATTTACACAAGAGGTTGTATACGGTGATGACGAATACCGTGTAATTGCTGCGATTAACGAAGGTTACGTTGGAACAAGTGAACTAAATGAAGCGTTAAAAAACCGTTTCGTTATTATTGAAGTTCCTTACATTCAAGGTGATACATTAAAAGAACTATTATTAGCAGAATCAAAATTAAATGATGTTGCAACAATTGAAAAGTTTGTTGCATTTGCAAGCGACCTTATGCCTTTAGCTCGCGATGGACGTGTAAGTGAAGAAGCAGCAAGTATTCGTGGTATTATCGACGCATGTGATTTAGGTGTATATATTCCTGTTATGCGAGCGATTGAACGAAGCATAATTGCAAAACTTAATGATGAAACAGAACAAATGACTGTCCGTGAATTAGCAGAAAGTTATTTCTTTGAGGGATAATTTATGAGACAAATTTTTAGTGACAAAAAAATTGATGCGTCGCTGTTTCTACAAATGGAAAACTTAATGTATGCCCTTCTAAAAGAAGACGATGCCTATCTTGAATATGGCTATAAAGCATACTACGACGAAATTGAAAAGAAAGTTGTCATTAGTCACTTTTGGGATGATCGAAAAGAAGAAGATACAGTAATCGGATTAAAAAGCGAAGTGTTCTTAAAAGCACTTGGTAATAAACATTACTCGGACATGACTTTAATTCGTTCTTATGCGATTGAATTGCAAGAATCGCCCCTAAAAAAGTTTTTAACACAATTATTTGTTCTATTAGAAGATTTACGCGTTGAGGAAATCGTAAAGAACTTACGTCCTGGCACGAAGCATGTTTTTAAACGTCGAAAAGAAATGTACCGCAATTATTTCGGCTCTCAAAATGAAATAAACCGTGTTCGTAATTATCACGGTGATCGTCTATTTTGCCTATGCTATCTTTCATTAACGAGCGATAAATACGAAATGTTTAATAATGAATATTTTGAGCAAATTGAAGCGATTTTACATGAAACATTCCAAGCACGTAATACAGAAGATATTATGTATATCGTTGAGAAAATTCGCTATCGCTTAGAGGCGCTTCTTGAAAGCGATATGCTTAACAACTATTTCGGACATGCTCCACTTTACTTATCTGTCCTTGCAGACGAAAAGAACTGTCGCGTCGAAGATTTAGCAAATGATGATACGCAGCTTATAGATGACGATGAAAATAAAAACAAAATGGATGAAAGTTTCTCCACATGGCATCGTGAAAATAAAAATAACGAAAACGAGAACTTTTTACGCTTTGAATTAGAAAGCGGAACAAAAACTAATATGATGGGTGATACTGCCCGTGAATCAGAAGATGGCGACCAAGCACTTGGTTCTGTACAAGGTACTTCACAAAAAAGTACACAATCCAACTTTGATGGCGCTGATACAGAAGAAGCAAGGGCTTCACACGCTTCTAGCCAGCACGACGGTGCATACGGTAAGTATAATGTAGGTGCTTCTCATACATTTAAAGAAGCTCGCAAACCAAACTCAGATGAGAAAAAAGATTACCAAGCTATCAAATCAGTCGTCAATAAAGATGTAAAAGAATTAAAGAAAATTATCGAAAAAACAATTGAAAATAAAACGAATGCGAATAGTGATAAATATTACGGAAGACTTCGTAAGAAATTCCTTCGTATTTATACCGAAAAACAACCGCGTATGTTTTATAAAAAAGGACAAGAGTCACAAGAACTCGATGTTGCATTCCAACTATTAGTTGACTGTTCTGGTTCTATGTATAACAAAATGGAAGAAACGAAGAAGAGTGTTGTACTATTCCATGAAGCTTTAAAGTCTTTAAAAATCCCGCACGCTATTAGCGGATTTTGGGAAGATGCCTCTAGCGCTAAACCTGAAGATAAGCCGAACGTTATCCATGAAGTTGTAAATTATAAAAACTCAACGTTGCCAAACGTTGGTCCAGAAATTATGCAACTTCGTGAAGAAGAAGATAACCGCGACGGATATATTATTCGTATCGTTTCTGAAAAACTTGCCAAAAGACCTGAGAAACATAAATTCTTACTAGTCTTCACAGACGGTGAGCCTTCTGCGCTAGACTATCAACAAGACGGAATTTTAGATACGCATGAAGCTGTTAAACTCGCGCGTAAAAGTGGTATGGAAGTAATCGGTATCTTCATCGAAGAAGGCGAAGTGAAAGAAGCAACTTATCAATTGATGAAAAACATTTATAACCATCACTTCTTAGTTGCAAATCATGCTGAAGATTTACGATTGAAGATTAAACCATTGCTGAAAAAACTATTACTGAAGACGATTGAATAGAAAATAGGAGCCTTGTGGCTCCTATTTTTTCTTTCAATTACTTTGTTTCTGGTTGAAACTTGTATGGAATGGCTACTTCTAATAAAGATTCAAATCCTCCGTCATAGTATGGGAAACGCTCATTCGCAATTGTTCGATCTACCCACTCTATTGCAGAAATTTCACCTTCATCTTCCGCAATAAGTTCCCCTTTTACTACATTCGCTCGGAATGTAAAAAATAGTGCATGATTCCCTGATTCTTCAAAGAATTTTTCATTGATCGCAACAAGCCCCCCAGCCAAGGCGGTTAAACCTGTCTCTTCTTTCACTTCTCTTATTAGTGCTTCCTCTAATATTTCACCTTTTTCCACAGCCCCACCTGGCAATGACCAAACGTTTTGTTCTACATTATGTACCATTAATATTTTATCTGTTTCTTCGTCATGTATTAGTGCGTATACGACATCAACTCTTTGCATAAGACTTCTCTCCTCCCCAAAATAATGAAGAGCCGATTCCTAAGAATCGACTCTTCCTATTAATTCATCACTAACTCAGCTGTGAGCTTTTTTTTTAACTTAGCCAGCATGTCCGTTGTCATTTTGTCTAAATCGTATTCTGCTTTAAAGCCCCACTCTTTCATTGCTGCAGTTGCGTCAATAGAGTTTGGCCAGCTATCAGCGATTGTTTGACGAGCTGGATCTACTGCATAATCCATTGTAAACGTCGGAATGTGTTTACGAATTGACGCTGCAATTTGCTCTGGCTCGAAGCTCATTGCTGTAATGTTAAATGCATTTCTATGCACTAGCTTACTTGGATCAGCTTCCATTAATGAAATGATTGCTTGTAAAGCATCAGGCATATACATCATGTCCATGTACGTTCCTTCAGCAATGTATGAGGTGTATGCACCTTTTTTAATTGCCTCATAATAAATTTCAACTGCATAATCAGTCGTTCCGCCTCCTGGAGGAGCTACGTAAGAAATTAAACCTGGGAAACGGACACCGCGCGTATCTACGCCAAATTTTTGATGATAATAATCACATAGTAATTCTCCTGCCACTTTGTTTACCCCATACATCGTAGTAGGACGCTGAATTGTATCTTGCGGTGTATTATCTTTTGGCGTCGATGGACCGAATGCACCGATAGAACTTGGCGTGAAGAACTTACAGTTTAATTCACGAGCTGCTTCTAGAGCATTTACAAGCCCACCCATATTTAAATTCCATGCAAATAACGGATTTTTTTCTGCTGTTGCTGAAAGTAAAGCTGCTAAATGAATAATTGTATCTACTTCATTACGCTTTGCGATATCATGTAGTTTTTGTCCCTCTGTTACATCTAACGTTTCAAATGGACCAGACGTTACTACTTCACTATCTGTTTCACGAATATCTGTTGCAATAACATTTGATGCGCCGTATACATCACGAAGTTTCATTACTAGTTCAGAACCAATTTGCCCTAAAGAACCGGTTACTAGAATTTTTTTCATTTTCCCCACTCCTCATTTGCAAGCTATTCAAAAGATGTCGTTACTTAAATGATGCCCATTTCTTTTCCTACTTTTTCATACTTAAGAATTGCTTCATCTAACATTTCTTTCGTATGAGCTGCTGTAGGCATATTACGAACGCGCCCTGTTCCTTTTGCTACAGTTGGGAACACGATAGATTTTGCGTATACCCCTTCTTCATTTAGACGTTTACTAAATTCTTGTGTTAATACTTCGTCCCCAATGATACAAGGTGTAATTGGCGTTTCACTTTCTCCAATGTTAAAGCCAAGTTCTTTTAATCCTTGTTTCAAGTAGCGGCCATTTTCCCATAAGCGATCGTGTAACTCTGTGCTTTCCATTAAGATTTCAATTGATCTCATGCAAGCTGCTGCATCAGCTGGTGTTAATGCTGTAGAGAATAAGAATGGACGTGAACGAACTTTTAACCAGTCAATTAAGTTTTGTTTCCCTGCTACATATCCACCAATTACCCCAATTGCTTTTGATAATGTACCAATTTGGAAATCAACTTTATCAGAAAGACCGAAGTGCTTTACAGTTCCTGCACCTTTTCCAAGTACACCTGAACCGTGTGCATCATCTACGTATGTCATTAAATCTAACTCTTCTGCAATCTCAACAATTTCTGGTAGTTTTGCAACATCTCCATCCATTGAAAAGACACCGTCTGTAATTACCATTAATTTATTGTAAAGACCTGATTCTTTCGCCGCAATTGCTTTTTGGCGTAAATCTTCCATATCCGAATGTTTATAAACAATAATTTTTGCTTTTGATAGACGACTACCATCAATAATAGAAGCATGGTTTAATTCGTCTGAAAGAATTGCATCATTTTTATCCATAACAGCTGAAATCGCTGCCATATTACAGTTAAATCCTGATTGATAAGCAATTGCTGCTTCTGTATGTTTAAACTTTGCAATTGTTTCTTCTAACTTAATATGCAAATCTAAAGTACCGTTAATTGTACGAACAGCCCCTGCTCCAACACCGTACTTATGAATAGCACCAATTGCTGCTTCTTGCAAACGGCTATCTGTTGCTAATCCAAGATAGTTGTTTGAAGATAAGTTAATATATTCTTTTCCGCCAATTGTAATGATCGGTCCATTTGAACTCTCAAGCGGATCAATTACGTTATAAAGCCCCTTTGATTTTAAATCCTCTAAATTTTCTTCTAAAAATTTCGCAAGTGTTTTACTAGACATCGTGAAGCCTCCCATCGTTCATGTAAGCGGATTATTGTCTTAATAGTTCTAATAATCCCTCTACTAGCTTAACACGTTTTCAGAATTTATTATAGAAAAATAGTTTAAAGTAACCGCTTACAATTTTAGATTATATATGATTCATTACAATAAATCTATTATTTACTTTTCATATTTGATAGAATTAAAAAAATATTTCAGGAGGTTTCAAACATGGCATTTACAGAATCTGATGTATACAATAACACAGCATTTTTCGAACAATATATGAAACGAAGATACCGAGAAAATAGCCCAAATGAATCCATTGAAAAACCAGTATTCTTTCAGCTCATTGGTCATGTACGAGGAAAACAAATTCTCGATTTAGGCTGTGGTGATGCTAAGTTTGGCGCGGAATTATTAGAAAAGGGATGCTACTCTTACACCGGCATTGAAGGCTCCGAACTTATGTATGAAAAAGCTAAAAAACAACTAGAAAATAAAAATGGATCTGTTCATTTTTTAAACCTCAAAGATTATACCTACCCCTCTTCCACTTTTGATTTAGTAACATCTAGACTCGCCTTACATTATATTGAACATCTTGATGCCATTTTTCAAAATGTGTTTCAAACTTTAAAAACAAATGGCACCTTTACCTTTAGCGTTCAACATCCCGTTATTACTTCTTCGTTTGAAAGCTTACAAACAAGTGGTAAAAGAACGAGTTGGCTCGTCGATGATTACTTTAAACTAGGCAAACGGGTTGAACCATGGATTGACCAAGAAGTTATTAAATATCATCGTACAACGGAAGATTATTTCACATTATTACAGCAAGCCGGATTTACCATTACATCATTAAAAGAAGCTACACCAAATCCAACCTATTTTCAAAATGAAGAAGAATATAAACGTCGCTTACGTATTCCTCTCTTCCTCTTATTTTCTTGTACCAAATAAAAAAAACGATGAATCACTCATCGTTTTTTTATCTCATTACCTGAGCAACTTCTTTAACTACACGTCTTCCTCTTCCGTGAGGTATACAAAGCGGTGTTCCAAACAACGGATCCGTACTAATTTGACACTCCATTCGGAATACATCACGTACTAGTTTCTCATCTACCACTTCTTCAGGTTTACCTTGTGCATATATTTGTTTATCCTGAATGGCTACAATGTTATCTGCATAGCGACATGCTAAATTTAAATCGTGTAATACCATGACAATTGTTCTTTGTTCTGTTTCATTTAATTCGAATAATAAATCTAGCACCTCAATTTGGTGAGTCATATCTAAATATGTAGTAGGCTCATCCAGTAAAATAATATCTGTATCTTGTGCAAGCGTCATTGCAATCCAAGCACGTTGTCGTTGTCCACCTGAAAGAGCATGCACATCACGCTCAGCAAATTCTGTCATACCTGTTGCTGCAAGTGCCTTCTGTACCATTTCCTCATCTTTTTCTGACCACTGTTTCAGCCATGTTTGATATGGATAGCGTCCTTGTTTTACAAGTTGCAATACTGTAAGCCCTTCAGGTGCTTGCGGTCCTTGCGGTAAAATTGCCATTTGACGAGCAATTTGCTTAGTTTGCATACTTTGAATAGCTTGATTATCTAACAAAATGTCACCAGTTGTTGGCTTTAATAATCTAGCTAGTGAACGTAATAAAGTTGATTTCCCGCAACCGTTGGAACCGATAAAGATTGTAATTTCACCTTTTGGAATTTCTAAATTCAACTCATCAATAATAATTGTTTCACCATAAGACAACGTCAAACGTTTCGTCTCCAATGCTTTTTGCATATTCATCTCCCTTTATGAATTCCGACTTTTATAAAGTAAATAAATAAAATAAGGTGCACCAATTGCTGATGTAAATACCCCTGCTGGAATTTCAAGTGGTGTGAAAACTGTACGCCCAATTAAATCTGCAGCAAGTACTAGAATTGCACCAACAATAGCTGCAACTGGGAGTAATGCACCGTATAAAGAACCAACTAGCCTTCGTGAAATATGAGGTGCCATTAAACCGACAAATCCAATTCCTCCGGCGAAGGCAACTGCTCCCCCAATTAAAGCCGTACTAAGTAATAACATGAATACGCGTGACTTCGTTAAAGGAACACCAAGTCCTACCGCAATATCATCCCCTAGCTCTTGCGCATTTAAATGTCTAGCAGCTATAAATGATATTACCGTTAAAATGAGAACCCACGGTGCAAGCACCATAACGTTTTGCCATGAAGAACCATAAACAGTACCTGTAATCCATACATTCGCTTGACTCGCTTGATAAATTGGTGCTAACAACATAAACAAAGTCGTTGCCGCTTTCGTTAATGCCCAAAACCCCACACCAATTAAAACAAGACTAATCGGCGATAACCCGTCATTTCTCCATGCAAATAAATATACAAAAAGCGCCACAATCGTTGCCCCAACAAAGGCTGCTAACGGCATATAATGAATGCTTACAGTTAGCGCATTATTTTTATCACTAAATATAGCTAAAAACAATACAACTGCAACACTTGCCCCGCCCGTAATCCCGATGATATCCGGAGAAGCAAGTGGATTTCGAACGAGACCTTGTAAAATACATCCTGCTACAGCAAGCGCAATTCCTACGAGGATGGCAATTAAAATACGCGGCATACGAAACTTATTTACAACCATGTTAGACATCGCATCGCCATTTCCAGTGATCGCTTGCCATACATCATAAGGAGCAATTTTCATGTCTCCCATACCTGCACTTGCAAAAAATAATCCTATTAAAACAACTAGTAAACTCAACAAGACGAGACAAGCTCGTTTATACATTAAAAACGAGGGCCCGCCTTTCCCTATACGAAACGGAATATACTTCTTCATTTGCTAAGCCCTCTCTTACGTGCAATATAAATAAAGAATGGAGCTCCAATAAATGCTGTCATAACTCCTACTGGTACTTCTTGTGGCATAATGACATATCTTGCTGCTATATCAGCCAATATTAGTAGTATTGCACCTAACAATCCGCTATAAGGCACTCTCCATCTGTGGTCAACTCCAACAAGAAATCTCGCAAAATGCGGAGTAATAATTCCAATAAATCCAATTGGGCCAGCAACCGCAACCGAACCACCAGACAACAGTACAATAATAAGTAACACGAATGATTTCATTAAAATTGTTCGTTGTCCAAGTCCTTTCGCGACGTCTTCTCCCATCATCAATGTATTTACTTTCCCTGCCATCATAAGAGATGCAATCCATCCTATTAATAAATATGGGAATACAGATTGTAAAATTTCTAACTTTCTCCCTTGCACAGATCCAGCAAGCCAAAATAATACCTCTTCAAGTGCTTTTTCATTTAACACAAGTAATCCTTGTGTTAATGATGAAAATAACGCACTAATTGCGACCCCTGCTAACGTTAACTTAAGAGGAGTAGTTCCTTCTTTTCCTAAAGAACTAGAAGCAAATACAAGTACAGCTGCAACCGCCGCTCCTAAAAAGGCAATCCATGTGAAAGCTGATAATGATGTTACTGAAAAGATTACAATTGCTACAACTATGAAGAACGCAGCACCTGAATTTAATCCAATAAAATCTGGAGAAGCAAGTGGATTCTTAGTTAAAGTTTGCATAAGACAACCAGCAATGGCTAAACTAGCACCAACACTAGCTGCAATTAACGCCCTAGGCAGACGTACATTTTGAATAATAATATGTTCATTGGAACCGTTAAAATGGAAAAAAGCATCCAATGCTAGTTTCCAACTCGTATTTGTATACCCGAAAATAATACTTCCCCAAATACAAATAACGACTGCAATGATTCCAACAAATAATCCAATCCATTTTGCTCGATTTGTTTTTAATAACATGCAGCGTTTCCCCTTCAATGTATAATGATACGTTGTTAGTGTATTTCAACTTAATTCTCATTGTCAACGGAAATGAGAATTATTTTCACCCATATGTATTGACAATCAAAAGATAAAGGCTTAATATCATGCTTGCTATTGAAAAATATTCTCAACATGTAGGGGGTACATAATGAATTTCATGCGGAAGAAATCGTTTACAGTATTTGTATTTTTACTAGCATTTTCAATGCTTTTAAGCGCTTGTGGAAAATCAAATAACAAAGAAGAATCTACAAAAGAAGATAATAAAAAAGAAGTGGTTACTGTAGAACATGCAATGGGTAAAACAGAAGTTCCTGCTAATCCAAAACGTGTAGTTATCTTAACAAATGAAGGAACTGAAGCTTTACTTGAATTAGGTGTGAAACCAGTTGGTGCTGTAAAGTCTTGGACTGGTGACCCATGGTATCCACATATTAAGGATAAAATGAAAGATGTAAAAGTTGTTGGTGATGAAGGACAAGTTAACGTTGAAACAATTGCTTCTTTAAAACCAGACTTAATTATCGGTAATAAAATGCGCCACGAAAAAGTGTACGAACAACTAAAAGCAATTGCACCTACTGTGTTCTCAGAAACATTACGTGGTGAATGGAAAGATAACTTCAAATTTTATGCAAAAGCATTAAATAAAGAAAAAGAAGGTCAAAAAGTTGTAGCTGATTACGAATCACGTATAAAAGATTTAAAAGGCAAACTTGGCGATAAAGTAAACCAAGAAATCTCTATGGTTCGTTTCATGCCTGGTGATGTTCGTATTTATCATGGCGATACATTCTCTGGTGTTATTTTAAAAGAACTTGGATTTAAACGTCCTGGAGATCAAAATAAAGATGATTTTGCAGAGCGTAACGTATCTAAAGAGCGTATTTCTGCTATGGATGGTGACGTATTATTCTACTTCACATTCGATAAAGGAAATGAGAAAAAAGGATCTGAACTAGAAAAAGAGTATATAAACGATCCTCTATTTAAAAATTTAAATGCAGTAAAAAATGGTAAAGCATACAAAGTTGATGACGTTATTTGGAATACAGCTGGTGGCGTAATGGCCGCTAACCTACTATTAGATGACATTGAAAAACGCTTTGTTAAATAATATTTCCTTAACCAGCTCCCTTCTGTGGAGCTGGTTATTTTTCAATTCACTTAAATGTCACATTATTTCGTTTTGTATTTTTATTCCCAATATGTTATATTGAGAAAGTAAATAGAATATATTTTCTTTATATCAGAATAAATG
>NZ_JBEUTW010000226.1:0-3444 GCF_040492675.1 Bacillus sp. AP50 | reverse complement strand
TAAATATGAGATTGATAAATTCGGAGAAATCGATTTAGTTGCTACAATTAGTGTCACACATTTCCAAAAAGATTTAAAATGTACATTGAATATCAATCCTATCAGTTATATGCGTTCTGAATATAATATGGAGGGTTATGGATCTAGTGATTTTAAATCAGAAATTAGAGTATGTACACATAACAATCTATTTTCCAATATATCTATTAACCCTTATGCCAAATTAGTAGGTCATTATGGGATTGATGAGCAATATATTTCAAGTTTACTCTCTGAAGTAAATGTATTGACGTATCCTGCACATTTAAAATCAAACATTATAGTGAATATGAAAGAAATTCATTTGTCTGCTAAGTATGAAACGGACAAAGCTTCATATCATGATTTTAAAGGTGCCATTTCTGTAACATATTTTAAAGATTTACCTTCCAATATTGGAGTTAATATAAATGTAGATAGATTAGTAAGGGCTACATACTTTACTGAGCCTTCGTATTATAGTGATCTTTATTCCGAGATTTTTGTAATGGGTACGAATAACTTGGAATCAAGTTTACACATCTCTACTACTTCATATATAAGAGCAACCTATGGAATAGATGGTATTACCATTAGAGATTTCCCTGCAAATCTTACTGTAAGAGCTGTACAGGAGCTTCTCTCTACTATTAACGTAACGACCCGTTCATCCATGAGAGCACAGTATGGTATGTCGGGAATTATCATAGATGATTTGGCTTCAAAAATTACTATTACTAGTCTTTCAGAGCTCGATGGTACCCTAACGGTAGCTGTAAAGGGAATAATGTCTGCCAGCTATGAAATTTCTCCAATCTTTATAGCGGATTTACCTATGGATTTAGGGATTAAAGAGTGGAATGAATTATATGGAGACATGTTCATTAATTTGAAAAACAGTATGATGGCTACCTATGAAATAGCGCCTATTTATTTTGAATGGTTATCATCTGAGTTATCGATTAGAGTAACTGAAAATTTACAATGTAAATTGTTTGTCTCTAAGCCATTCGTATTAAGAGCTAGTTATGGCATGATGGAAAGGCCAAAGTTTAATATGAAATTGTATCCGAATAAGGATGCATTTGTTCGTGAATTTTTCCCGAAATTAAACTATGGTTCAGAAACACAGATGTATATAGGTAGGACTGGATCACCGTTTCCTGAGAAATATCGTTCCCTTGTTGGATTTGATATTTCAACAATACCTACAGCAAATACTGAAATAGGTAAAGCTATTTTACGACTGTATTATGATGGGAGAGGACAAGGTTCTCAGTCTGTCCAGGTCACTGAAAGTAATAGTCAATGGAATGAAACAGGTGTAACGTGGGCTAACCAACCTCAAGCTGCAATAGATGGATTTTCTGTAACTAGAGTAATAGGTGGAGCAGCTGGATACGTAGAGTTTGATGTAACGCAGTTAGTTAAGCAGTGGCATATATATGAAAAACCTAACCTTGGTTTCTTAGTGCGGGCAGTAGAAGAGTCGGAAAATTTATCTAGAGGATTTTATACAAAAGAAGCAATCGAGCGAAGACCAGAGTTAGAAGTTACATACTATGACATGCAGATATATTCTAATGATCATGCGTATGTTTCAGCAGAAATCACAATTATTCAGAATAAGGTAAAAGATTTAATTGGTAACATTCTTGTTAGAGATAATAAAGGATTTGGTAATCTAGCATCTAGTTTACATGTTCATCAACCTAGGGAATTAGAATCCCGAATTTGGATTAACCATCCACAAATTATAGGTAGTATTGTATCTAGACAAAAAGATTTTAGTGAAATTCCTGTAAAAATAGCTATTAAAACAATAGGTGCATCTGACCTTGATGGTTATATTCGTGCCAATGAAATAGAAAAACGTTCGAGTATTTATGTTCTTTATAGAAATGATTTGAGCACTAATATTACCGCTCGTGTATGGGGGAACCCTATAGTTAATGGTGGGCAAATAACCTCTACTATGAGTATTACTGAAAATAATAAAGTCTCTAGTGTTTATGTTCTTTATAGGGATGATCTCATTTCTAATTTTGATATAAGAGTATGGTCTAATGATACTGACTTGCAAAATAATCTACCCATGGAATTTGAAATCACACGTAGTTTTGAGTTGCCTGGTAGTTTAGATGTTAAAGAGCGAGTTGAATTAGATAGTACAATTGGAATTAGAGTTGAAGAATATACGGATCAACATTCTGAAATGTACGTTAAGTATAGGGTGGATTTAAAAGGTTATGGTAACATAGGAAATCCTAATTTAAAAACGTACATTAATGTTTGGGAGAAATCTTTATTAAATGGCCATGTAATTGCAAGACAAAATAATGAGAACAATCTTCCTGCGACTATTCATATTCCGCTAGGTGGGTGGGAGGAAATTCCTTCTTCGATTAATCTACGCATGATGTATGATGTTCCAGGTACTGTAACAGTAAACTCAGGTAATTTACAATCGTTTATTACGATTCCTATTAATGCGCAAAAAAATCTGGTTTCCATGTTAAATGCGCGAGTAAGAAGAAGCTCAGATTTAGACAGTATATTTGAAATAAATTCAGGTAACTTCTATTCAGAACTAACTGTAAGAGCTATAGGTCATATAGATTTTAGAGGTTATGTAAGAGTTAAACAAAATACTGAAGATAGGCTTCCGATTAAGGGGTATGTAAGGCCTTGGATTAACTTGTTCTCTAGCATTACTGCTAGTAAGCCACGGTATAGAGAATTAGCCTCTTCTATTAGAATAAGACAAACTGGTGCAGTGATACTAGAAAACTCTATTATAGTAAGGGTATGGGGTGACTCCTGGCTTGATGGCGGACAACTAGATGGAACAATAGCTATTCGAATATGGGATAACCAGAATCAAGAATCAAGTATTAGTATTAGACGAAGTGCTGAAATCGGATTAAATGGATTTATTCAAGCTAAACAAGTTAGTGATTTACCTTCCAAGATTGCTGCAAGACAAATTGCCTTTGCAGATTTAGCTTGTGAAATAGCTTGCTATGATCATTTTAATTTGTTCGGGAACGCAACCGTTAGAGTATGGGGGGATTCTCAAACAGATGGTGGTTTACTTAATGGTAAAATTACCGTAAGACAGTCTTCGAATAGTAATCTTGTTGGTTTAGTTAAAGCATTTGAACATTACAGTGTAAATTCCACGCTTATTGTAAGACAGAGTGATAAGGCAGATGTAAGCAGTACAATTGCAGTAAGACGATCAGCTTCATATGATAAACTTGGAACAGTAGCTGTAAGACAGTCTGATAAAAGTGAATTACAAGCTTACAATTTCTTTGTAAGACAAAGTGATGAATCACAAATATCGGTAACAGCTTTAATTAAACGTGTTAGCAATTTAGAGAGTAGTATTGAGGTCGTAACAGCATATCCTTATGCTTATAT
>NZ_JBEUTW010000225.1:0-32720 GCF_040492675.1 Bacillus sp. AP50 | reverse complement strand
GTAATGATGTGAAATGAGGAATGGATAATAAATATTTATAGGTAGTATAAATGCTGTTTTTATAACTTTAAAATTAATTAATTTCTATATTTTGATTTTATTGTTTAACAAATGTTTGATAAATGATAAAAAATTGTAAAAAAGCGGAACTTGTAAGCTATTTCCTTTTCATAGATGCTAAAATTATATATGCAGCTGCTAATATAAATGAAAAAAAGGAGATAATGGAGTATGGAAAGTAAAGTGGAACGCTATGTCGAAAATTATGTTGTAACGAAAAATACGATGGCCTTACTTCCTGTTATTCTAAGTGAAAAGAAAATTGTTACGCGAGTCGTTGAAATGAATGATTCTTTTTTCGTATTTCAAAAACCTCTAGATATTATAGAAAGAAGTTGCCGCAAGCATGGCTCTAGTTTCTTAGGCAGAAAAGAAGGAACGAAAGAGTTAACCCATATTACACATAAAGCACCGATTGCGATTAGTCCAGCAGATCAACTTTATTTTTTCCCTACCTATTCTTACTCTAGAAAAGAGTGCGCTTGGTTGTCTCATTTTTATATTGAAAGTAATAAAGAATTAGAAGATGGAAATCTTATTATTAGATTTATAAATGGCTTTGCTGTGAAATTAGAAATATCAAAAACTAGTTTTGAAAATCAACAAAATCGTACAGCGAAATTACGTACTGAATATGAAGATCGTAGGAAAAAACAAGGGAATCCTTGTTTTAAAGAGGTCGATAAAAAAGAGGAATCAACATTAAGACCCGCTTATGAGAAGGTGTATTTTGTGAAGGAAGGCGAAGTGTGAAAGGATGGGGGAATCCCCATTCTTTTTTGTTTGTCAGTCAGTCTTTGTAGATAAGGCGATATATTAGAAAAAACGAGTTGTAATTGATATATTTAGAAAATCACCAGTATAATTTCATTTACCGATAAAAACCGAAAAACAATCTAAATAACAAAATGAACGACACGTCCTGTCGAATATTGATAGATTATCATAGCTAAATAATGAAGGAATTCTTATGAAAGATATGGAAACTTTAATAAATACATCTCCGTATGTCGTATCTACCATTTCCTCTTTCATATAAGCAATGATACAGTAGGGATAGTATTTAGAGTAAAGGGGTAAAGTGTAGAATGGATTTTCAGACAATCAAAGAGTATTTTTCACCAGAAAATATGGATCATATTGTTGAGAGTTATAAAGCGTTCGGACCACTTCTTGGTATTGGTTTACCGATGATAGAGGCGTTGATTCCAGCATTACCGCTTATTGTATTTGTACTGGCGAATGCTGTTGCATTTGGCTTTTGGCTCGGTTTTCTTTATTCATGGCTTGGATCAGTAATGGGTGCATTACTTGTCTTTTTCATCATCCGCCATTTTGGTCGCAGTCGTTTCTTTTCGTTTGTAAATAAGCATGAGAGAGTACGAAAAGCAATGGGGTGGGTTGAAAGGAAAGGATTCGCACCGATTTTTGTTATATTTTGTTTTCCGTTTACACCGTCAGCGCTCATAAATGTTGTCGCTGGTTTATCCCGAATTAGTGTAAAACAGTTTGGTCTAGCGTTAGCATTCGGAAAACTTGTGATGATTTTTATTTTAACGTATATCGGTCATGATTTAATGTCATTTATTCATAATCCAGTGAAATCAGTTATTGTAGCGATTGGTATTTTTATTTTATGGTATGTCGGTAAGAAAATCGAAGTAAAGTTAGAACTACATTAAGAATAGTCTTCTTTGTAAAGGAAAGCTTCAGTATTAAAGGATAAGGGGAGAAGCAGATGAAGAAAACTTTGAAAAAAGAAGGCATAGAGTGGATACGAACAATTTTAATTGGTGTATTATTAGCTGTATTTTTTCGAACGTTTTTCTTTTCAACGTATGTTGTAGAGGGGAAGTCAATGATGCCGACATTGCAAGATGGCAATATGCTAGTTGTAAATAAGGTGAGTTATCAAGTTGGGGACTTGAACAGATTTGACGTTGTGGTATTTCATGCGAATAAAAAAGAGGACTATGTAAAGCGGGTTATCGGTTTACCTGGAGATCATATTGAATATAAGCAGGATAAGTTATATATAAACGGTCAATTTATTGATGAGCCGTATTTAGAGAAGTATAAGAAAGAGATAAATGGAAGGCAACTAACAGGCGACTTTACATTAGAAGAGTTAACGAAAGAAAAGCTGGTGCCACCCGGGTTTATTTTTGTAGTAGGTGATAACCGGCTCGGGAGCTGGGATAGTAGACACTTTGGCTTTGTAAAAGCTGATACAGTTGTCGGTAAAGTTGATTTGCGATATTGGCCAATTCAAGAGGTGCAAACGAATTTTTCAAAAGGTTGATATAATGAAGTAGAAGTATAGAAAAGACAAACAACTCAGTTTGTCTTTTTTCGTGTACTATAATACAATTATAGTAGCAAACTAACGTTCGTTATGTAAGTGAAAGGTGGGGTTACATGTCACTTCGATTTGTGATTGGTAGAGCGGGAAGTGGAAAAAGTACACTTTGTTTACGCGAAGTGCAAGAAGAGTTAAAACAACGCCCGAGAGGGAAAACAATATTATATCTTGTGCCAGAACAGATGACATTCCAGACGCAGCAGGCGTTAATTGGAAGTGAGGATGTAAGAGGTTCTATTCGGGCACAAGTTTTTAGTTTTTCACGATTAGCGTGGAAGGTACTACAAGAAGTTGGCGGAGCGAGTCGTCTTCATATTGATGAAGCGGGTGTACATATGTTACTCCGTAAAATTGTAGAGTCTCGTAAAGATGGATTATCGGTGTTCCAAAAAGCAGCGGAGCAAAACGGTTTCTTTGAACATCTTGGCAGTATGATTGCAGAGTTTAAACGTTACAATGTAACGCCATCTAACGTATATGAAATGTGGCAACAATTGGATGCGCATAGTAGCAGTGCCGAACAAAAGTTACTAGCGAATAAAGTGTATGATTTACAGCTATTATACGATGATTTTGAACGTGCTTTAATTGGAAAATATTTAGATTCAGAAGACTACCTGCAATTGCTAGTGGAAAAGCTTCCGCAGTCTGAATATGTAAATGGTGCGGAAATTTATATAGATGGATTTCATTCATTTTCCCCGCAAGAGTTAGAGATTGTAAGACAGCTTATGATTTGCGGAGCGAGAGTTACGATCACGTTAACGATAGATGAAAAAACGTTAGCACAGCCAGTAAATGAACTCGATTTATTTTATGAAACGACGTTAACGTATGAAAAAATCAAACAAGTAGCGCGTGAAGAGAAAATAGAAATTGAAAAAACAATTCCACTTATGGAACAGCCGCGTTTTCATTCTCCGGCATTAGCGCATTTAGAAGCTCATTATGAAGCGCGTCCGAATGAAAAATTTAACGGTGAAGCGAGTGTAACGATTAGTACAGCTGCGAATTTACGAGCAGAGGTAGAAGGTGTTGCGCGTGAAATTCGTAAACTTGTGGCGGAGGAAAACTATCGTTACCGAGATATTGCGGTTCTTCTTCGTAATGGGGAAAGTTATTACGATGTGATGCGAACGTTATTTACAGATTATAATATCCCACACTTCATCGATGAAAAGCGCCCGATGTCACACCACCCATTAGTAGAATGTATTCGTTCTGCACTCGAGATTATTAGTGGGAATTGGCGTTATGATGCGGTGTTCCGCTGCGTGAAAACAGAGCTTTTATATCCATTAGACGTAAGAAAAGAAACGATGCGTGAAGAAATGGATGAATTTGAAAATTACTGTTTAGCGTACGGTGTACAAGGAAAGAGGTGGACTTCAGAGGATCCATGGATGTATCGCCGTTATCGTTCTCTTGATGATACGAACGGGATGATCACAGATAGTGAACGTGAAATGGAAGAGAAAATAAATCGATTGCGTGACGTTGTAAGAACACCTGTTATTCGCATGCAAAAAAGGTTAAAGCGTGCAGGAACAGTTATGCAAATGTGTGAAGCAGTTTACTTATTTCTAGAAGAGCTGGATGTTCCGAAAAAACTAGAAGAATTACGTATACGTGCAGAAGAAAGTGGAGATTTCTTATTTGCGACAGATCATGAACAAGTATGGGAAGAAGTAATGAGCCTTCTTGATACGTTTGTAGAGATGCTTGGTGAAGAGAAAATGTCTCTTTCTATGTTTACGGACGTTATGTCGACAGGTCTTGAGGCACTTCAATTTGCTAACATTCCGCCGTCATTAGACCAAGTGTTAATTGCTAATATTGATCACTCCAGGTTATCTGACGTGAAAGCAACGTTTATTATAGGTGTAAATGAGGGTGTTATTCCAGCAGCACCTATGGACGAAGGTATGCTTTCTGATGAAGAAAGAGAAGTTCTTGGTGCAGCAGGGATTGAATTAGCGCCAACGACGAGACAAACTTTGTTAGAAGAACAGTTCGTTATGTATCAAATGGTAACGAGAGCATCTGAGAAGTTATATATTTCATGCCCGCTTGCAGATGAAGAAGGAAAGACGTTACTTGCGTCTAGCTTTATTAAGAAAATAAAAAGAATGTTCCCTAATGTGAAAGATTCATTTATTACCAATGACGTAAACGATTTATCACGTTCAGAACAAATTTCATACGTAGCAACGCCAGAAGTAACGTTATCTTACGTTATGCAGCAACTACAAACGTGGAAGCGATACGGATTTGAAGGGAATTTAGACTTTTGGTGGGACGTATATAATTTCTACGTAACTTCAGATGAATGGAAACAAAAAAGTAGCCGCGTCTTATCAAGTTTATTCTATCGAAATCGTGCGAAGAAACTAAGTACAGCAGTAAGTAGAGATTTATACGGAGATATAATTAAAGGAAGCGTCTCTCGTATGGAACTATTTAACCGTTGTGCATACGCTCATTTTGCGCAGCACGGTTTATCGCTTAGAGAGCGTGATATTTTCAAGCTTGATGCGCCGGACATCGGCGAATTATTCCATGCGGCATTAAAGAAAATTGCGGACAAGCTATTGCGTGAAAACCGTACTTGGGCGGATTTATCCATAAAAGAGTGTGAGCATCTTTCTGTTTTAGTAATAGAAGAAATCGCACCGTTATTACAACGACAAATTTTATTAAGTTCAAACCGTCATTTCTATTTAAAACAAAAACTACAACAAATCATTTTCCGTACGTCAATCATTCTTCGTGAACATGCGAAGTCAAGCGGATTCGTACCAGTTGATTTAGAAGTGCCGTTCGGTATGGGTGGTACAGGATCACTTCCGCCGATGGAATTCTCATTACCAAATGGTGTGAAGATGGAAGTTGTCGGCCGTATTGACCGTGTTGATAAGGCAGAAGATGAAAACGGGACGTTCTTACGTATTATTGATTATAAATCAAGTTCAAAAGCGTTAGATTTAACGGAAGTGTATTACGGATTAGCACTTCAAATGTTAACGTATTTAGATGTTGTTACTTCGAATGCGCAGACGTGGATGAAAAAAGGTCACGCAGCATCACCAGCTGGTGTATTGTATTTCCATATTCATAACCCAATCGTTGAGATGAAAGGTGACGCATCTGAAGCTGAAATTGAAAAAGAAATTTTAAAGAAATTTAAAATGAAAGGACTCGTATTAGGAGATGCTGACGTTGTTCGTTTAATGGATAACAAACTTTCAACAGGAAGTTCAGATATTATTTCTGCTGGCCTGAAAAAAGACGGTAGCTTTAGTGCGCGTTCAAGTATTGCAAGTGAGCAAGAGTTTAACGTACTGCAAAAATATGTACACCATACGTTTGAAAATATCGGAAAAGATATTACAGAAGGTGTTATCGATATTGCTCCTTATAAAATGGGAAATAAAGCAGCATGTACGTTCTGTAACTTCAAATCTGTTTGTCAATTTGATGAGTCACTTGAAGATAATCAGTTCCGATCGTTAAAAGATATGAAAGATAGCGAAGCGATGGAGAAAATAAGAGAGGAGGTTGGCGGAGAATGATAGAAAATTGGCCTGAAAAACCAGAAGGTAGTCAATGGACAGATGACCAGTGGAAAGCTGTTGTAGCGAATGGACGTGATATTTTAGTTGCGGCTGCAGCTGGGTCAGGGAAAACAGCAGTATTAGTTGAACGTATTATTAAAAAGATTATTAATGAAGAGAATCCAGTCGATGTCGACCGCCTGCTCGTTGTAACATTTACGAATGCAGCGGCGCAAGAGATGAAAAACCGAATCGGGGAAGCGTTAGAAAAGGTATTAATTGATGAACCAGGCTCTCAACACGTAAGAAAGCAGCTGAGCCTATTAAATAAAGCTTCCATTTCAACAATTCACTCATTCTGTTTACAAGTAATTAGAGGATATTACTACATGCTTGATGTTGATCCTCGTTTCCGTATTGCGAATCAAACAGAAAATGAATTGTTAAAAGAAGAAGTGCTAGATGACATATTAGAAGAAGAGTACGGAATCGAAGATAATACAATCTTCTTTGAACTTGTTGATCGTTATACGAGTGACCGTAGTGATGATGACTTACAACGTATGATTTTAGCGCTTCATACAGAGTCAAGAGCGCATCCAAATCCGGAAAAATGGCTTGATAAATTAGTAGAAGCATATGACGTAGAAGGAAAGACAATTGAAGATTTAGTATATGCTTCTTATTTATTAGAAGATGTGAAATTCCAGCTTGAAACAGCGGAACAGCATATTCGTAAGGCAACTGAACTCGCAATGCTTCCTGACGGTCCAGCGCCTCGCATTGAAACCCTGCAAGCAGATGTAGCTTTACTTGGAACGCTATCATCAGCTGCTCAGGAGTCGTGGACAAGTTTGTATGAAGCGATGCAAAACGTATCGTGGCAAACGTTAAAGCGTATTAAGAAAAGTGATTACAATGAAGATGTTGTAAAACAAGTAGACTCTCTTCGTAATAAAGCGAAAGATGAAGTGAAGAAATTACAAGAAGAGTTATTTAGCCGAAAACCTGAAAGTTTCTTACGAGATTTTCAAGATATGCACCCAGTATTAGAAAAGCTTGTTCAACTTGTAAAAGTATTTACAGAGCGTTTCCAAGCGATGAAGCGAGATAAAGGAATGGTCGATTTCACAGATTTAGAGCATTTCTGTTTACAAATTTTAAGTGAACAAAGTGAAAATGGTGAAATGAATCCGTCAGCAGTGGCGCTCCAATATCGTAATAAATTTGCTGAAGTATTAGTCGATGAATATCAAGATACGAACTTTGTACAGGAATCTATTATTAAATTCGTAACGAAAGATTCTGAGAGTGAAGGAAACTTGTTCATGGTTGGTGACGTAAAGCAGTCGATTTATCGTTTCCGACTAGCCGAACCAGGACTATTCCTAGGAAAATATAAACGCTTCACACAAGAAGGATTGGGCGGTGGAATGAAGATCGACTTAGCGAAAAACTTCCGTAGTCGTCATGAAGTGTTAGCAGGTACGAACTTTATCTTCAAACAAATTATGGGTGAAGAAGTCGGAGAAATCGACTACGATGCAGACGCTGAATTAAAGTTAGGTGCTACCTATCCAGAAGGTGAAGATGTAGCGGCAGAACTACTGTGCATTCAGCAAACGGAAGAAGAAGTAATAGACGGAGAAGAAGGTGCAGAAGTCGAAAAAGCACAGCTTGAAGCTCGTCTTATGGCGCAGCGCATTAAAGCGATGGTTGATTCAGGTTATGAAGTGTATGACCGTAAAAATGATAGTATGCGCCCAGTACAATACCGCGACTTCGTTATTTTACTTCGCTCCATGCCGTGGGCCCCGCAAATTATGGAAGAGTTAAAATTACAAGGAATTCCAGTGTACGCTGACCTTGCGACTGGTTACTTTGAAGCGACGGAAGTAAATATTATGATGAACGTATTCCGCGTTATTGATAATCCGATGCAAGATATTCCGCTTGCAGCTGTACTTCGTTCTCCAATCGTTGGATTGAGCGATGAAGAACTTGCAACGCTTCGTGCTCATGGAAAGAAAGGCTCGTTTTATGAAGTAATGAGCTCATTCTTAAAAGGGGCACCACTTGAAGAGGAGCAAGAACTTCATGATAAATTAGAGTGGTTTTATAACTTACTGCAAGGATGGCGTGAATTTGCACGTCAACAATCACTTTCTGATTTAATTTGGAAAGTGTACGGTGAGACAGGTTATTACGACTTCGTTGGCGGTTTACCAGCTGGAAAGCAAAGGCAGGCAAACTTACGCGTACTATATGACCGCGCAAGACAATACGAAGCAACATCATTTAGAGGATTATTCCGCTTCTTACGTTTTATTGAACGTATTTTAGAACGCGGTGATGACATGGGTACGGCGAGGGCCCTCGGTGAACAAGAAGACGTTGTTCGCATTATGACGATTCATAAAAGTAAAGGGTTAGAGTTCCCGGTTGTATTTGTAGCTGGGCTCGGTCGTCGTTTTAATACACAAGACTTAATGAAACGTTTCTTATTGCATAAAGATTTCGGTTTCGGTTCGCAATTTATCGATCCGCGTAAACGAATTAAATATACAACATTATCACAGCTTGCGATTAAGCGTAAAATGAAAATGGAATTAATTGCGGAAGAAATGCGCGTACTATACGTAGCGTTGACGCGCGCGAAAGAGAAGTTAATTTTAATCGGAACAGTTAAGGATGCAAATAAGGAAATGGAAAAATGGCTTGATGCGAGGGAACATAGTGAATGGTTATTACCAGATCACATACGTGCCGGGGCGTCTTGTTATTTAGACTGGATTGCACCTTCATTATATAGACACCGTGATAGTGAAATGCTTCTTGAATTAGGACAAGGAAGTATTCCAGATGAAATTTACGGGTATGACACTAGCTGGAAAGTAGAAGTTGTGGACGGTAATACGCTACTTGCACCAGAGCCAGTTCAAGAAGAGAAACAAGAATTGTTAGAAGCGCTTCGTGAGAAAAAGGCTGTGCCGTTAGAAAGTGAACGAAAAGATGAAGTGTACGACAGATTAATGTGGAAGTACGGATATGAGGAAGCAACATCTCACCGTGCGAAGCAATCTGTTACAGAAATAAAGAGAAATTATCAATCAGAAGATGGTAGTGATAACGCCTTTATTAAAAAACTACGTGCACCAATTAAAACACGTCCGCGCTTTATGGAGAAAAAAGGGTTAACGTACGCAGAGCGCGGAACAGCAGTCCATGCCGTTATGCAGCATGTTGATTTGAAGAAGCCGATTACGGTTGAAGTTCTTCAAGAGCAAATTGCTGGAATGGTAAATAAGGAATTATTAACATTCGAGCAGGCGGAAGAAATAGCGATTGAAAAAGTAATTTCATTCTTTGACAGTGACTTAGGTAAAAGGGTATTAGCGGCGAAAAGTGTTGAGCGTGAAGTTCCATTTACGATGATGCTTGCAGCAGAAGAAGCATATCAAGATTGGCAAGGGAATAGCGGGGAATCGATTCTTGTCCAAGGGGTTATCGACTGCATGATTGAAGAGGAAGATGGCATTACGTTAATCGACTTCAAAACAGATACGATTGAAGGGAAATTTCCAGGCGGATTTGAACAAGCGAAACCAATTTTAGAAGATCGATATAAAGTGCAGCTTTCGTTATATGCAAAAGCACTGGAGAAAAGCTTACAACATCCTGTAAAAGAGAAATGTTTATACTTCTTTGATGGGAATCACGTTGTAAATATTGAAGAATAGAGGGGCTTGAAAATGGTAACGGAAAAAACGTTAAGAACTTGTGAACAGGGACACGAGTACTATAAAAGTAGCGATTGTCCAACTTGCCCAGTCTGTGAGAAAGAGAGAAAACCAAAAGAAGGTTTTCTCTCTCTTCTTTCAGCGCCAGCAAGAAGGGCATTAGAACACCATGGAATTCAAACTGTAGAAGAACTCTCAAAATATAGTGAAAAAGAAATATTAAAACTGCATGGTATGGGACCTGCGTCTTTGCCGAAGCTTAGGAGGGCTTTGGAGGAGAGCGGGTTATCATTTAAATAAAATGAAATAGTGCCTCTTCACTACTTACTTGTTTATACCACTATTTGTGGACAGTAAAGCTCTTGCTTATTAAAATTTTATTTTAATAATTTTGAATTAGATAAAAGAAAAAAGTAGGAGAATATCTCCTACTTTTTTTACGCTGTTCCAATCTGATCTTGATCTGCCACATCAGAATCAAATGTATTCGTTGCACTAACACCGTTAAACGTATTCACGACAAACCCAACATTGGAAGCTCCAGATCCGTTATAGGCTTTCGTGTTTTCTTTCGGAGATACGTTATAAAAATCTCCTAAGTTGAAAGAGCCGTTACTGTTTTGCACGACGAGATTTCCTACAACCGAAGGCATACCATCCACCTACTTTACTAAGCTTTTTAATTACTATATGAATTATTGTGCGGAAGGTTCATCCGTAATATATTGGCGGATTTGTATAATACGAGAGTTATTAAAACCATAATCAACATTTCCAATTTGAAAGCAACCAGAATTTAAAAGTGTGCGTAATTCAACGTTATTAACTTCAATAAAAGGGCATTCATTTACAATGTTTAATTTTACATCTGTCGTTCGTTTTGGAATTGTAATGTGTTCATCTGTAAAGATTTCAAAAGCATCAAAGCGACCTTCTCCCCGTATATAAAAAGGCATTTCACGGTGGACGGCAATAGCTCTACTTTTTAATTCCATTTGGTTTGCATCTCCAACTTGAAATACAGCAGCAATCCCTAAAGAAATAATAGAAACATTTTGGACAATAGACACATGATGCAACATAATTTCTCAGTCTCCTTAACCTGGAGTAGGAGGGACATCTGTTACTAATGGTACAAATGGACCCTCTGTAACTGTTTCAAATGGTGTATCGAGAATAGAAGATAGAATGAGGAGATTTGCATCTCCAATTAAAAAGAGTGCGGACGACGATACACCGTTCATTTTAATCTGTCCGACTTTTAACTCACGGTTTACAACGTTAAGGTTCATACATACTTACTCCTTTCGGAAATTTCCCGGTATGTGCTGAATAAAGGAGAGAAAGGCTTTGTCAATATCTTGTTTCATTGCCTGAATAATGATATCACGTAAATAATCTGGATCTGTTGAAATACCTTCATATGATTGCGCTTGTGATAAATAATAAGGGAGTCGATGCTCCATCTGTTTTTTTATGTCATCCACCATCATTTGTCGATACATTTCATCAAGCGGTGTTCGCTCTTCTTGTTCAAAATGGAGAATACGATTATATGCTTCTTCATCTAAGTATCGATGCATTTCTTGGAGGATACCTTGATAAAAGTCTGGGTTTGTTTCAGTTTCAGGGTTTACCTTCAATGTTTCTGTATCCACTTGAAAATCTTCAATTTGTTGTCCTTTTGCTGAAAATGGGTTTAAACCAATATTTAAAGTACCATTTAAATTTTCGACTTTTAATTGATCGAATTTGTATTCCACTTTTCCTACAGAAGAGGAGGGGCGATTTTTTAATTCGTTAAGCTCTTCTTGGAGTTGGCGCACTTGATCTTCTAAATTCAGGATGGCTGCTTGTTGTGTTTGAAGAGCTTGTTGAAGTTGGTGTAAGTAAGTATATATATCTTGATTCATTTGTGAAACCTCCTTTTCAATAGGGAGGGTAAAAATATTCCTGCTATATATTTATGACAAGGATGTCTTAAGAAGAACTAGTTGATGGTTTGATAGAAATAATTTGTCCTTTCGCCTGTAATGGGCGAAGCGGCTCCGTAAATCCGCCCGTATTTGAAAATTTAGATAGGGCTTTAATACTTCCGGCAGTACCAATTTGGAACACAGAAGAGGTTGTAATGCTATCAATTTTAATACTGTTGATGATGATACTTTGGTTTACATAAAAATTCAATGCAATTGCCTCCTTTAAGTTGAGCCAATTATCGCTTGATCGATTACATCTGAATCGTTGACAGTCGTTGCACTTTGATAATTGTAGACAGAAACATTGTCTCCAACGTTGAAAGAGCCGGCCCCGGCGAAAGCACGTGAGTAACTAATAGGCCTAATCGCAAATACATCTCCAATATGAAAAATACCACTTGATCCAATATTGACGATACGAATATGTCCGACCATAGCTGGCATATAAAACACCCTTCGTTTTTAAAATTTTCTTTTCTACTATTGTATGGGCGTTTTCAATAAAATGTGTGTTTTTTTGAAATAAAAGACACACACACGCTATTGCGTGTGTGTGTCGAGTGTTTGATTTGGGTGAAAATCCGTATGTACATGCCAAATTACATTTAAGAGCCTGTCCAGTTCTTGGCTACAATCCACTGTTTTTTGAGAAGTCATTCCATAGCGTTCAGCAAAATAAATCATTTTTTCACGTTTTTTTTCAATCGCTTGCTCAAACATTGAAATCGGCTCCATCTCTAAATGAAATTTTTAGTATATATGTAGTACATATTATACAAAAACTCCATAAAAAAGAAATACCTTCGCTAAAAAAAGTAAAATTTCTACATTTTATGCCAAATATAAAGGCGTAACGAATAGGGTATGAGAAGAATATTGTAAAAATTAGCGTGTATGAGAAGGTTTTTTTCTTACGGATGCGAATACAATTAAAGGGCATGAGTTTTAGGATGGAGAGTGGAAATATTGCGTTTTGTAACGGCGAAGAAAGAAGAAAAGGTATTTGTAGGTATTGTGGATGAAGAAGAAAAAAAGGTATTACACTTAAGAGAAGCGCAAAGACAAAAAGGGGAAAAGGTTACAATCCCTATTACAATGTTAGAGTGTATTGAAAGAGGAACTGAATGCTTTGAGAAAGTATGTGAAATTGTAAATTGGGCAAAAGAGAACGGGGAAGCGGCGTATTATCCGTTAACAGAGGTGAAAATATTAGCACCGATTCCAAGGCCAAGAAAGAATATTTTGTGCGTTGGAAAAAACTATCGTGAGCATGCCATAGAAATGGGCGGAATAGAGTCTATTCCAGAAAATATAATGATTTTTACGAAAGCACCAACAACAGTTATTGGCATAAATGAGCAAATTAATGGTCACCCTCATGCAACGGACGAACTAGATTACGAAGGAGAATTAGCTATCATTATTGGTAAGCGAGGGAAGCAAATAAAAAAAGAAAAAGCGCTTGAGCATGTTTTTGGTTATACGATTATCAATGATGTAACAGCTCGAGACATTCAAAGAAAACATAAACAGTTTTTCCTTGGGAAAAGCTTCGATACATTTTGTCCGATGGGACCGTATTTAATTCATAAATCGGTGGTTAATGCGCCGAATGCATTACACATTGAAACGGTAGTAAATGGAGAAGTAAGGCAAACTTCCAACACAAATAAAATGATTTTTTCAATAGAAGAAATTATTTCAACGATAAGTAAAGGAATGACTTTAGAACCAGGCGATATTATCGCAACAGGAACCCCGGCTGGTGTCGGAAAAGGTTTCACACCACCGAAGTTTTTACATGCTGGTGATGAAGTGGTTATTACAGTAGAAGGAATTGGTACTTTGCGAAATGTAGTGAAGTGAAGAAAAGAGCTATCTTGTTAAAAGATAGCTCTTTTTTATGGCCTTGGGTTATAGAGGTAATCAATAACGGAAAAAGTGTAAAGACCAATGAATGCAAGTGTACAAATGCCAAATAGTATAACCGTAAGTGCGCTTTTTTCTCGTCCAAAACCAATGATAGTAAGAATAACAGCAGTCCAAAATGATGCTTTCAGTAGTGTGAATGTAGTAGGAGTTGAGTAGTGAGTAAGCCATGTTGTGGAAAGTAGGAAGCCAAAGAATGTAACTAAAATAAAAGATGTAGCTAAATAGTTAATATGTTTACCATATCTTAATAGCATATCGCACCTCCTTTACGATTTTAAAATACAGAAAATTACAAAAAATCTTAATATAAATGAATATAAAAAGAAAGAGGTTGTCCCAACATGTCGGACAACCTCTCTATCATTACGATAATACAGCTTTAATTTTTTGGAATGCCCACTCTAAATCTTCTTCAGAGATTACTAGAGGTGGTGCGATACGAATTACGTTTTCATGTGTTTCTTTACATAGTAGACCAGCTGCTTTTAGTTGTTCACAGTAAGGACGAGCTGGTTCGTTTAATTCGATACCGATGAATAAACCTTTACCGCGAACTTCAGTGATCATTGGGTTATCAATCTCTTTTAATTGCCCAACTAATTTTTCACCTAATTGAAGAGAACGCTCTGTTAATTTTTCTTCTTCTAACACTTCAAGAGCTGCGATAGAAACAGCACATGCAAGTGGGTTACCACCGAATGTAGAACCGTGAGAACCTGGCTCGAATACGCCTAAAATGTCGCGGTTTGCTGCTACGCAAGAGATTGGGAATACGCCGCCGCCAAGTGCTTTACCAAGTATGTACATGTCAGGAGTTACATTGTCCCAGTCACAAGCAAATACTTTACCAGTACGGCCTAAGCCAGTTTGGATTTCATCTGCTACAAATAAAACGTTTTCTTTTTTACATACTTCAAAAGCTTCTTTTAAGTAACCAGCTGGTGGGATGTTAATTCCTGCTTCACCTTGAATTGGCTCTAAAATGAATGCTGCTGTGTTTGGTGTAATTGCGGCTTTTAATGCTTCTAAATCACCGTAAGGAATTACAACGATGCCAGGAAGCATTGGACCGAATCCACGCTTGTACTCTTCATTTGAAGACATAGAAACAGAACCCATTGTACGTCCGTGGAAGTTATCTTCACAAACGATGATTTCAGCGCGGTTTGCTTCTACTTTCTTCACATCATAAGCCCAGCGACGAACTGTTTTAATTGCAGTTTCAACAGCTTCAGCACCTGTATTCATTGGAAGTACCATTTCTTTATTAGTTAGTTTCGCAACTTTTTCGTACCAAGGACCTAATTGATCGCTATGGAAAGCACGAGAAGTTAACGTAACACGATTAGCTTGGTCAATTAAAGCGTTAATAATTTTCGGGTGACGATGACCTTGGTTTACTGCAGAATATGCACTTAATAAGTCCATATAGCGGTTTCCTTCAGGATCTTCTACCCAAACACCTTCTGCTTTAGAAATAACGATTGGAAGTGGGTGATAGTTATTTGCTCCGTATGTGTCTGTAAGTTCGATAATATCCTTAGTTTGAATCATGATTGTTCCCCCTTTTGTTATTACAAGAAGTTTGTAAATACTCTAAATATTATATCATTTAAATGTAAAAAAGCGAAACATTTCCTGAAAATAAATGAACATGTTATCATATAGGATGAAAAAGTGTGAAAAGAGGAGGTAAGGAATACGATGGTACATATGCATATTACAGCATGGGCGTTAGGTTTAATTTTATTCTTCGTTGCGTATTCACTTTATTCAGCAGGAAGAAAAGGTAAAGGTGTACATATGGGGCTTCGCCTAATGTATATCATCATTATTGTGACAGGCTTCATGTTGTACATGAGTATTGTGAAGACAGCAACAGGTAGCATGCACATGTGGTATGGCTTAAAAATGTTAGCTGGTATTTTAGTTATCGGCGGAATGGAAATGGTTCTTGTAAAAATGAGCAAAAACAAACCAACAGGGGCGGTTTGGGGCTTATTTATTGTTGCGCTAGTAGCAGTATTATACTTAGGACTGAAATTGCCACTTGGCTGGTACGTATTCAAATAAAAATAAAACCACCTTATAATCTCAAAGACTTGGGAGATAAGGTGGTTTTTATTTTTTATGTCGCATCGATATGCAACTCTTCTCCATTTACTTTCGTAAAACGGAACATATTTTTATTTGATGTAGTGTGACGTACGAAATGGTGCTGCAGTGTACAGATCATTTCGTCGTTATCAAACAAAAGAATATTTACTCCTTCGCGTGACTCCTCTTTCGGTAAGAAGGATAAATAATTATGACAATACATGCAATCATATAAAGAGTAGTGAAGTGATTGCAATGATTCAGTTAATAATGTGAAGACAGAGTCAGGTAATTCCTCGAGCCATTCATTATAGCTAAGAAGTAACTTTTTTCGAATACGTACCATTTCACCATTTTGCAAATGGTGTTGCTCGTTGGCGATTTGTAATACATCTTGTTCATAGAAACGGGCTGGTAACCAATTGTTATTATACAAAATTTCAAACCCATCTTCAGCAATATCTTCTAATAGAAACGCTTCATCATTTTCATCATCAAAGAATACCCATTCATTGTTTATATATTCTACATTACCGACTGTATGAGCACGGGGCTGGTTATATAAAATATGTTTACGTTGTATCATATACGATTTCTCCTTTATGAAAAGTAGTTATTCCTGTTATAGACAGTTCGTGCGTTCTTTATAACTAGACACATCTAGACATAGGTGGGCATACAATAAAACACGTTTTACTGAGTGAGAATGCTATTCCATATGTGGATAGTAGGTTATCGTCAAGTTTTTCATTTTTTGATCCGCACTCTTAGGGTGGGGATTACTGCACGTTCAAGAAAAGAAATAAGATGGAAGGATGATTTATATGTGCGGGATTACAGGATGGGTGGATTATAAACGCTCATTAGAAGGAGAAAGAGATGTCGTTACGAAGATGGCTGAGACGTTAGCGAAGCGGGGGCCGGATGATAATAAAGTTTGGATTAAAGGAAATGTCGCATTTGGGCATAAACGGTTAATTGTTGTTGATCCTGAGGGGGGGAAACAACCGATGACTTGTTTAAAAGATGAAACGAATTATGCCATTTGCTATAACGGTGAACTTTATAACACAGAAGACATTCGAAAGGAATTATTAAGAAGAGGGTATACGTTCAAAGGTCATTCTGATACAGAAGTATTATTAGCTTCTTATATTGAATGGAAAGAAGAATGTGTCGATCATTTAAACGGTATATATGCGTTTGCAGTATGGGATGAACAGAAAGAACAAGTATTTATTGCGAGAGATCGATTAGGTGTAAAGCCACTTTTTTATAAATATGATAGCGGACGCTTACTATTTGGTTCGGAGTTAAAAGCGATATTGTCGCATCCAGATGTGAAGGCGGAAGTAACATTAGAAGGGTTATCAGAAATATTCGGACTCGGACCGTCAAGAACGCCTGGCCACGGTATTTATGCTGGTATAAAAGAATTACGTCCAGGTCATGCGATGACATTTTCAAAGAACGGTTTGTGTATATGGAGATATTGGAATGTAGAAAGTAAAAAACATGAAGACTCTTTGGAAGAAACAGTAGAGAAAACGCGCTTTTTACTACAAGATGCTATTACAAGACAGCTTGTTTCTGATGTACCACTATGTACTTTTTTATCAGGTGGTGTAGATTCGAGCGCTATTACAGCTATTGCAGCGAAAGAATATGAGAGATCGGGAAAAGGGCAATTACACACGTATTCTATTGATTACGAAGATAATGACAAATACTTTAAAGCAAATGCATTCCAGCCAAATTCAGATGCTCCGTTTATTAATTTAATGACTGAGACATTTCAAACAACCCATCATCGCTGCGTCATTTCGAATGAAAAATTAGCAGAGTATTTAACTGAAGCAGTACTTGTTCGTGATTTGCCTGGTATGGCAGATATCGATTCGTCATTATTATGGTTTTGCCGAGAAATTAAACAAGATTTTGTCGTTGGCTTATCTGGAGAATGTGCAGATGAAATATTTGGTGGATATCCGTGGTTTTATAGAGAAGATGATTTACAATCGAGTGCATTTCCATGGATGCGTTCTACAGAGGCACGTGAACAACTTCTAAAAAAAGAATGGAGAAATAAATTAAATTTACAACAATATGTACAAAGGCGTTATGAAGAGTCGATTCAAGAAGTTCCTATTTTAGAGGGGGAAAGTCCGCTAGAAGCAAAAAGACGCCAATTATTTTATTTAAATATGGTATGGTTTATGACAACATTATTAGACAGAAAAGACCGCATGAGTATGGGGGCAAGTTTAGAAGTACGTGTTCCATTTGCAGATCATCGTCTTGTCGAATATGCGTGGAATATTCCTTGGGAAATGAAAATGTATAAAAACCGCGAAAAAGGTCTATTACGTAAAGCGTTAGAAGATGTACTTCCGCATGACATCTTATATAGAAAGAAGAGTCCGTATCCGAAAACGCACAATCCACACTATACAAACGCAGTAACAGTATGGCTTCAAAATCTATTAACGGATAAAGGTTCAATTTTACACGAACTGTTTGATAAAGAGCAGTTGAGCGGATTGATTCAGTCTGGCGGCAGTGCATTTCAAACACCATGGTTTGGTCAATTGATGACTGGGCCACAGCTTTTAGCTCATTTAGCACAAATTCATGTTTGGTTTAAAGAATATGGGGTAAATATTAAGGAATAAGGGAAAAGCGGCTTACAATTATGTAAGTCGCTTTTTATTAAAGAAATTGTCATATAAAATTCAAAATCACCTTATAAATAATACTTAATTAGAATTATTATTTTGACGTACTTATTATTACTTGTTATAATTGGAAACAAACGTTCTGAAAAAGATTCTCATTTATAAAATTGAGGTGTTAGATAGATGACAAAGAAAAGAATAGGTTTACTCGTAATGGCGTATGGAACACCAGAATCATTAGACGATGTAGAGGCATATTATACACATATCCGTCACGGGCGTACGCCATCAGAAGAAGCGCTTGAAGATTTAATTGGGCGCTATAAAGCGATTGGTGGAATTTCACCGCTTGCAAAAATTACGAAAGAACAGGCGCATAAATTAACAGATTCAATGAATAACATATTTACAGAGTATGAATTTACTTGTTACTTAGGTTTAAAACATATTGCACCATTTATAGAAGATGCTGTAGAAGAAATGAAGCGTGATGGGATCGAGCAAGCGATTAGTATCGTATTAGCGCCGCATTACTCTACATTTAGCATTAAAGCGTATAATGACCGTGCTATTCGTCTTTCAAAAGAAATCGGTGGTCCTGTTATTGAACCAATTGAACAATGGTATGATGAACCGAAATTTATTTCGTATTGGGCAGACCAAATAAAAGAGATGTTTACAGAAATTGATAATAAAGAGAAAGCAGTCGTAATTTTTTCAGCGCATAGTTTGCCAGAAAAAATTATTGCAGCAGGAGACCCATATGTAGAACAACTAAAGCATACGGCAGATTTAATTGCAGAAGCTGCAAATATTCAAAACTATACAATCGGTTGGCAAAGTGCTGGGAATACTCCAGATCCGTGGATTGGTCCAGATGTGCAAGATTTAACGAAAGATTTATATGAAGAGCATGGGTACGAATCTTTCGTATATTGCCCAGTTGGTTTTGTAGCGGAGCATTTAGAAGTTTTATATGACAACGATTATGAATGTAAAGTTGTAACGGATGAATTAAATGCCAAATATTTCAGACCAAATATGCCGAATGCACAATCTGCATTTATCGACTGTTTGGCTGAAATTGTTTCCAAAAAAGTGAAGGAAATAGTTGACAAAGATTTAGTTTTGAATAATAATTAATTTATAATAATTTCAAATAAATAATGATTACTACGAAAGAAAGAGGAGGATCCCCCTAGATGAATCCAAATAATCGCTTAACAACAAACCAAGGTGCTCCAGTTGGAGACAACCAAAATTCTCGTACAGCTGGTCGTCGTGGACCAGTATTATTAGAAGACTATCATTTAGTAGAAAAACTTGCGCACTTTGATCGTGAACGTATTCCGGAGCGTGTTGTGCATGCACGTGGTGCAGGTGCTCACGGTGTATTCGTAACGAAAAATAGTATGAAGCAATATACGAAAGCAGCATTTTTACAAAATGAAGGAACTGAAACGCCTGTATTTGTTCGTTTTTCAACGGTTATTCATGGTCAAGGTTCTCCTGAAACAGCACGTGACCCACGTGGGTTTGCTGTTAAATTTTATACAGAAGAAGGAAACTACGATATCGTAGGTAATCATTTACCAGTTTTCTTCATTCGTGATGCAATTAAATTCCCTGATATGGTACATTCCTTAAAACCAGCACCTGATACGAATATTCAAACGCCAGATCGTTATTGGGATTTCATGACGTTAAGTCCAGAATCTACACATATGATGACATGGGTATTTTCTGATTACGGTACACCAGCAAGCTATCGTGAAATGGAGGGTTTCGGCGTCCATTCATTTAAATGGATTAATGAAGAAGGTAAAATTGTTTATATTAAATACCACTGGAAACCACAGCAAGGTGTACGTAACTTAAATGCGAAAGAAGTGCAAGAAGTACAAGGGAAAGACTTCAATCATGCAACTCGTGACTTGTTCGATGCAATCGAAAAAGGAAATTACCCAAAATGGGATTTACACGTACAAGTTATGCAATTAGATGAAATGGACTCTTTAGACTTTGATCCACTAGATCCAACGAAAGTATGGCCAGAAGATCGCTTCCCATTAATGGAAGTAGGGACAATGACGTTAAATCGTAATCCGAAAAACTTCTTTGCAGAAGTAGAGCAAGTAGCGTTCTCTCCAAGTGCAACTGTAAATGGTATTGAGCCATCGGAAGATAAATTATTACAAGGTCGTTTATTCTCTTACCCAGATACACAGCGTTATCGTCTTGGTGCAAATTACTTACAAATTCCTGTAAACTGCCCATACGCAGCTGTTCATAATCAACAACGTGATGGTGCGATGCAAGTGAATCAAAACCCATCTACAATCAACTACGAACCGAGTCGTCATGCAGAGAATCCAGTTGAAGACAAAGCTTACCGCGATTCAACTATGAAAGTAGAAGGCTATGTATCTCGTGAAAAAATTGAGAAACCAAATGACTTCAAACAAGCAGGTGAGCGTTACCGTTCATTCTCTAAAGAAGAGCAAGATAACTTAATTGCAAACTTAACAAATGATCTAAAAGACGTAAATGAACGCACAAAATTATTAGCTGTTTGTAACTTCTTCCGTGCAGATCAAGAATACGGTATGCGTTTAGCACAGGCATTAAATGTTGATATTACGCAATATGTAGGAAATGCTCCGAAATAAATAGGAAAAGACGACCGGGCTTCGGTCGTCTTTTTTGTATAAAGTTATGTGGGGTATTTCGCATGTAAAACATGTCGGAATTTGTTGGTAAATCGATATGTTGTGTCGAACCGTTGATATATTGAAAGAAACAATCGATATATTTGAAAAATCGTTGATATATCCAAAAAAACGTTAATATATTTCCGGTTATACTAGGTGGGGTATGTTGCCCGGTGCGCAAAAAAGAGATGCAATCTACTATCGATAGATTGCATCTCTTTTTTAGTTTGCTCGCTCTGCATGTTCATAAGCCTTCTCACCATGCATTGAAATATCAAGACCCATGTGTTCTTCATGTTCATCTACTCGAACAGGGAGGAAGAAGTTGATCGCTTTAATAATGGCATACGTCATGATGATTGTGAATGCATATGTTGCGCCAATCGCTATAAGTTGTTTAAACAGTAACGCGGCGTTTCCGTAAAACAATCCGTTCGCACCATCCCCGTTTACGGTAGTAGTTGCAAATAGTCCTGTTGCAATACCGCCCCAAGTTCCTCCGATGCCGTGGCATCCAAAGGCATCAAGTGTATCGTCATACCCAAATTTTGTTTTTAAGAAGAAAACGGCGCCAAAGCATAATATGCCACCAATTGCTCCGATAAGAAGGGCGGAGAAAGGTGTAACGAACCCGCAAGCTGGTGTAATAGCGACTAGACCAGAAACAACTCCGCAAGCAGCTCCCATTGCGGTCGGTTTTGATTGGAAGAACCATTCAGAAAGCATCCAAGTTAGAGCGGAGGCAGCGGCGGCTATATTTGTATTAATAAATGCAGTTAACGCTACGTCGTTTAAGGATAATGCGCTGCCGACGTTAAAACCGAACCAGCCAAACCATAATAAGCCTGCGCCTAACATTGTAAATGGCAAATGGTGAGGAGAAGAACCATTTATGTTTTTTCGTTTTCCAAGGAAAATAGCTAATACAAGACCAGCAACTCCGGAAGTGATGTGAACGACGTTTCCGCCAGCGAAGTCTAGTGCGCCAAGTTCCCTTAGCCACCCGCCGACGCCCCATACCCAATGAGCGACAGGATTGTAAACGATCGTTGTCCATAGAAGGATAAAAATAAGAAAGGCAGAAAATCGCATTCTTTCAGCAAATGCACCTGAAATTAAAGCTGGAGTTAAAATGGCGAACATGAGTTGAAACATCATGAATAAATTGTGAGGAATAGTAGATGAGTAGTCTGGATTTGGTGCGTAGGTAACTCCGTTTAGACCGAACCAATCAAGTGTACCGATAAGCCCGTGCCAATCTGGTCCGAATGATAAAGAATAGCCGATAACAATCCATTGAATCGAAACGATAGCCATTGCGCTATAACTATGCATCGTTGTGCTGAGTACATTTTTGCTGCGAACCATACCTCCATAAAAAAGTGCCAATCCTGGTGTCATCAACATGACCATTACTGTCGTCACAAACATAAAAACTGTATCTCCCATATTCATGAGCTCTCCTCCTATAATGTTAGAAAAAATAACATCGTTTTGTTATGTTTCATATCATATTCGAAAAGGAATTAAAAATCAACTAAAAATTCAGAAAAATATATACATGATGTTAGAAAATGTAACATAGATTATTTTGTGAGGATTGAAATCGACATATGCGTTTCACTTGGATAATTGGTATAATATTCTTACAATTAAAAACTTGGGGGATGCGTGTGGGAAAAATACGGACTAGGAAACTATTCATTTGTTTTTGCTTAGCTTTTGTTTTGTTTGTACCAATACATACTTTTGCAGACGAAAAAAGAGAGTGGAAAGATGAAGTTATATACTCCATTATGATTGATCGCTTCAATAATGGAGAACCGAAAAATGACAAACAATTAGAAGTTGGTAATTTAGAAGGGTATCAAGGCGGGGATATAAGAGGAATTATAAAAAGGTTGGATTACATAAAAGAAATGGGTTTTACTACCGTTATGCTTTCGCCACTTTTTGAAAGTGGAAAGTACGATGGATTAGACGTGCGAAATTTTAAAAAGGTAAATGAACATTTCGGGACAGACAATGATGTGAAAGAACTTGTAAAAGAAGTTCATGCAAAAGGAATGAAAGTTGTATTTCAATTTCCGCTTGGAGAAAACGAACAACAGGTAATTGACGCAATGAAATGGTGGATAAAAGAAGTTGATTTAGACGGAAGTTATGTTATACAGAGTGAAAAAAAGCCGCGTTCCTTTTGGGATAACGCGCAAAAAGATATGCAAGTGATAAAGAAAGATTTTCGTATTATGACAAAGGAGGATAGCGAATACAACGAAAAAATAGTAGAATCGTTTTCTAAAGCAGATGTATCGGTGAAATCGTTATACGATGTGAGTAAAAAAGAAGGAGAATTTGTTACGTTCTTAGATAATCAAGAAACAAAAAGATATGCGCGTATTGCAAAAGAAAATATGTATTATCCGCCATCACGTTTAAAACTGGCGCTTACTTATTTGTTAACATCACCTGGAATTCCGAATTTTTATTACGGAACTGAAATTGCATTAGATGGAGGGAGTGTACCCGATAATAGACGATTAATGGATTTTAAGTCAGACGAAAAGTTTATGCAACACATAGCAAAACTAGGTGAACTTAGGCAAGCGAGACCGTCTTTACGACGCGGTACGTTTGAGCTTCTGTATGATAAGAGCGGGATGAGCATACTAAAACGAAAATATAAAGATGAAGTAACTTTAGTAGCAATTAATAATACGAAAGAAACACAAAAAGTCTCCTTACCTGCAAGTGCGATTGGTGAAAAACAAGAGTTAAGAGGATTGTTACAGGATGAAATTATAAGAGAGGAAAACGGGAAATTTTATCTCGTTTTAAAGCGTGAAGAATCAAACGTGTATAAAGTTAACGGAGAAACAGGTGTGAATTGGTTATTTATCTCCTTAATCGTTGGTGTAAATGTATTATTTATTGCGTTTTTAATTGCGGTTAAAAGGGAACGTAGATGAGAAGTTGCTCGTTCTATGTTCATGTCTTCTTATTGTATTTGTAAGTTTGTTCGGTGGGGCAATAGTGTTATTCTGTTGATATGAAATTTCTTAAGAGAAACGATACGAAAATGAAAACTTCTCTAATGAGAGGGGGATTTCAGGTTAGGGAGAAAAAGCCTTCTTCCTAACCTGTTTTTGTGTCCATACGGATAAAGAAAGACCTTTGAAACAAACAATAATTGCAACTATATTAATTTTACATTACATTAAAAGTTAGAGAATACTCTTATACTAATATAGTGCTAAATAGTAGGTGGGAAAATGGAGTTTTACGATTTGGGTATTACCATTAAAGAGCTTAGAATTAAAAAAAATATATCACAATCCGAATTATGTCATGGAATATGTTCGCAAAGTCAAATTAGCAAAATAGAAAAAGGTGTGATTTATCCATCTAGTATATTGTTATATCAATTATCAGAAAGACTTGGTATTGATCCGAATAATATATTTGCATTAACTCAAAACAAAAGATTAAAATATGTAGAAAATGTAAAATACGTAATAAAAGATTGCTTAAAGCAAAAACAATATAAAGAACTTTATGAAATAGTAAAAAAAGAGAACAACTTAAATAATTTTCAAACAAAAGAAGAGAAACAATTTCTAATATGGCATGAAGCAATCGCTATATTTGAGGTAAATAGATCAACAAAAACTGCTTTAACTCTTTTAAATCATGCATTAAAACTAACTTTAACCAATTCTGATTTTTTATCAGAAAGAGAAATAGATATTATGCAGACAATGGCTATATTTCATGGGGAAAATAAAGAATATGAAAAAAGTATTGCGATATTAAAAAGATGTTTAACTAATTTTAATAAGTTAGATTTTCCTAGAGATAAAGAAATTAAATTAAAAATCATTTTCAATTTAGCAAAATCTTTGGACTCCATACATCAACATGAAGAGGCAATAAAATACATTGATAAGGGCATCAAATTAGCAATTAATCTAAATACTTTATACCTATTAGGTGAACTATTCTATTTAAAAGGTCAGTGTTTATTAAAAATTAAACAACACAATGTAGAAGATGTTGTTTATAACTGGAAAAAAGCATTATTTATATTTGAACTAACAGAAAAAGAATATTATACAAAAATGATACCAGATGAACTTATTGAAATACAAAATAAAAAACACTCATAATTTCGTAAAAACTACTTAAAAAACCCACAGGAAAAGTTTCCGTAGGTTTTACATTTATAAACATATTATTATTTTTTATAAAATCGCATCTCCAATTATTAGATAACTATCTAATACATTGGAGGTGCGGTTCACTTAGGTCATTGATGTTACAGCTATTCTCTTTATTTGAAAATTACATCTACCATACTAATTTAATATTATATTCCTGAAGCCAACTATTAACTTGAAGTAAATAATCTATTATACCCCGAGCATCATTACCTAAAATTACTTCGTCTTTTCCTTCTGCAATAGCACGAACTCTTTCTACATTAATTAATGGCAAAATAGGTGATTCTGGATTGTTCAACACATGTAACATCCAATCACTAATACCTTGTAGATAAGAGGCATCCTTTGTGCTTGGATATGCACTTTTTTTGCGATAACGTACATCTTCTGGAAGTACATTTTCAAAAGCTCGACGTAAAATACCTTTTTCAATATTGTCTATGCTTTTCATTTCGAATGGGACATTCCATAAGTATTCTACAAGCCGGTAATCGCAAAATGGAACTCGTACTTCAAAGCCATTCATCATACTTGTGCGATCTTTTCGTTCTAGCATAAATGGCAAGAAACGTGTAATAAACATGTAAGACATTTGACGTTGCTTCATCTGCAGATCACTTTCACCTTCTAAAAAAGGAACCTCAGCAACTGCATCTTCAAATTTTTGTTTTTGATATTTTTCAGGGCTAATCTTCGCTTTAAAATCTTCTGATAGAATTTCTGTACTATACCATAAATTAACACTCCAAGGGAATATCTCTGCCTCTAGAAACTTCTCTTGATGGAACCATGGATATCCTGATAATACTTCATCTGCGGATTCGCCTGAAAGTGCAACTGTTGCGTCTTTTTTCATTTCCTTAAATAGCAAATAAAGAGACGTTTCCAGTTCTCCAACTCCAGGTAGATCACGCGCTCGCATTGGAGTTAATAAATACTCTATTAAACTATCTGATCCTAACTCTATAGAATGATGCTTTGTTCCTACATATTCAGCCACACGTTTCACCCAAGGTTCATCACGATCAAAACGAAGGAAGTCTTGCTCAAAGTCTTTTTCATCATTGATGAAATTCAGGGAATATGTATGAAGACGTTCCCCTTTATTCCCAAATTCGTTTCCTGCTAAACCTGTTAAACCACTGGAATCTAAACCTCCGGAAAGCATAGATACCACTGGTTTATCAGCAATTAACTGACGTTTTACCGTATCTTGTAAAACGGAACGGATTGTTTCAACTGTTGTATCAATATCATCTACATGTTTTTTACTTTCAAGTTTCCAATACTGTTTCGTAGTCGAGCCATTAGAGGTAAACGTCATATAATGGCCAGCACGCACTTCATGTATATCCTTGAAAATAGCATGACCAGGAGTACGTGTTGGTCCAAGACAGAATATTTCAGAAAGTCCTTCTTTATCTACCTCTGCATCTACAAGCGGATGCGAAAGTAAAACTTTTAACTCTGAACCAAAGAGAATTGCGCTTCCCCTTTGAGCGAAAAATAAAGGCTTCACGCCTAGATGGTCACGACCAAGCATCAATTTCCCAAATCTTTCATCCCAAATACCAAAAGCAAAAATCCCATTTAAGTGTTGAACACAATCTTCTTGCCACTCTAAGTAAGCATGTAGTAATACCTCTGTATCCGACTTGGTCTGAAATTTATGACCTTTCTCCTCAAGTTCTTTACGTAATTCTTGATAGTTATAAATTTCTCCATTGAACGTAAGGCCAATCGTATCATTTCCATCTTTATACAGCATAGGTTGAAGGCCACCTTCAGGATCAATGACGATGAGACGTCGATGACCTAATGCCGCTCGTTTTGAAAACCAATGCCCCTCTGCATCAGGCCCTCGGTGAATGATAGCATCTGTCATTTTTTTTAACGTTTCTTGTTCATGAGACAGGTCTTTAGACCAGTCTATCCACCCTGCAATTCCACACATAGTGTCTACCTTCTCTCAAATAGTATAGAAACCGACTAGAATCAAATATCAGTCGGTTTTCCGTAAAAAAATCCGACTAAAACCATCTTTTAGTCATGTTTATATAATAAAATGAATTGAATAAAAAATCAAATAATTCAATCGAGAAAGAAGTCACTGTCCCCTTTCATTTGAATTCTCATCGTCCGATTATAAAAATTATTACCTCAAACTTTCACCTTTATCCCTAGATTATAAAGGTGCATTCTATTATAGTTATATACTAGAAATAAAAATGGTGTATGTTATTCTATAAGAAACAAATAGAGGAATTTCTATTAGGAGTTACAAAATTACAAATGAACTGATACAGTATGTAAAGACCGAAAACTTCGCTAAATATATCAAGGATAGGGTGTAGACAATGATCAAATTAGAAAAAGAGAATAAAAAGATGAAAATCATTCAATCTGCCACAATACTGTTCTCTACGCGTGGTGTCCGTAACACGACTGTTGATGAAATTGCAAAGACAGCTAAAGTTGGTAAAGGTACTATTTATTATTACTATACAGATAAAACTGAAATATTATGTGACTGCTATATGCGTCATATTCAGCTCAAACGCTCACAATTATTTAATTTATATAAAGAAGAAAAAGATGTTTTACTTCGAATACAAAAAATTCTTCATTATATCAGCCTAGAATATCATCAAGATCCGTTTGTTTCTACACTCTTTCAAGAATATAAAGAGTACCATTCACCTGAAATTACAACTTGTTTTAAACAATCTGAAGAAGAAGCAATTAACATGATAAGTAATTTGCTCGAAAAAGGTTATCAGCAAGGAGCTTTGCATAAGGTACCATTACCGCTTACAGCTTTTATGTTAGTACGAATGATTTTTAACTACGAACAGGATTATATAAAAAATGATAAAAGTGATACAGAATTTCTGCAGTTGCTAAAACATATGCTTCTTAAAAACTAGTTTTAACCACATACAAAAAATAAGTGCGGTGCAATTATATGAAGAAGAACGTGAATAATGGATGGTTTCATAAGCTCTTTTCAGTCTGGACAAACCTGCAAAATATCTAACGCTTATGTAGGAATGACTGATAAAATCCCAACCCGCGTGATTGTTCATCGACTATTCAACGAACAACAGCGATTACAAGATCAAACTGTAAGGGAAAAAAGAATGAAATAAAGTATTCTGCTCGTAGTTAATACTTAGCGATATTAAAAAGAAGTACCAATCATTTACTTGTACTGATGGGAGAAGTAAATGATTGGTATTCTTCACGTTAGCCAATATAATTTTAATTTAAAACATGATAAGCATTCTTCCTCATTCATCGTTGCAAAAAAATAAAACGAGAAAGATTAGAATGCGAATTCAGGTGATGTTTTTATCATGTACTAATATTCGAGTTCATTTCAATGTGCTTAAGCTTTTTATTTTTTACCCTATTAGATATGGGTTCACATTACTAATCTAATTAAATTAGATTTCTTTACGCACCCTCTTCTGAATCCCACACTTCAGTAAATTGAAAACCTTTTAATTCACTCTCTAAAATTGCATTTTTGAATTGATCTGATACTAAAAGATAGTTAGGATGTACCTTCCCATTTATATTCAATTTAAAAATCGGTTCGTGCTGGACAACATAAGGAATAAATACAAATTTTTTACATCCTATTATTAAACCTGAACTTAACTTATCAAAGATTGTTTTATTAGTATCAAGTGCTTCCAACACCCTTAAAACATGCATAGCATAGTATTTTTTATTTGTTTGTTTATGAATTAATGGTAAAAATTCAATATTATCTCCTACTATAGGTTCTAAAACATTCTTGGCTTTTTCACTAATTATTTGTACACCAGACTTTCCCCAAAAAATAGGGGAATCGCTTAATTTCCCTTCATCTTTTACCTCAATAAACTTAGGCGTCCATGAATCTGACAAACTCACCATAGAATTAAAACTAGTTTTAAAATATTTTTTATCCTCTTCATAGTTCAATAATTGAAAGCTTTCATAATCATCAGTCGAGCTTTTTAATTGCCAAATCTTCATATATATTCCCCTTTATTATTACCATTTATATAGTTATTTCTTGGGTTCATTTAATCGTAAATTGTCTTCTAATAAATCTCTTCTTATCCATGTAACACTCTCTGAGTTCACATTCCTTATTTAATTCTTGTAAAAAAATAAAAAACAAACTAACCTTTAAAATGTTAGTTCGTTTTTAATAAATCATTAAATTAATATCAGGCAAGTGAACTACCCGCCACTTAACGTCCTAACGGACTGTTTGAAGTGGCGGCTTCTCGGTTAATCATTACTTTTGATAGCTAACGAATTTGTCCTTAGACAGCCGAGCTAACTCCCTTGTTCCAAAGGTTTTGTTATTGCAATTTATCCTAACGCTAATAGGCGTATTGCTTCATTTTTGATATTAATAGCTGCGTTATAATCTCTATCGAGATTTACACCGCATATACAAGAATAAATTCGTTCAGACAAAGTCATATTTTTTATATTTCCACAATTGCTACATGTTTTGGTGGAAGGAAACCATTTGTCTATTTTCAAAAGTTGTTTTCCTTGTTCGTTTAGTTTATAAGCTAAGAAAGAAGTGAACATACCCCATCCATTATCAGTGACACTTTTTCCAAAATGAAGTGCTTGCGACATTCCTTTCATGTTAAGATTTTCAATAGCTACGACATCAAAATGAGTAGCTAACTTTTTAGACTCATGATGAAGGAAATTCTTACGTTGGTTAGCTACTTTCTCATGTAACTTAGCTACACGAATACGTTGTTTATGCCAACGCTCAGAACCTTTATTACGCCTTGATAATACTCGTTGTGCCTTTGCTAACTGGTCTAACATGTTACGATAGAAATTAGGATAATTGGCTTTCTCATCCTCAGAACTAACGTATAATCCATCCATCGCAAAGTCTAACCCCACAACTGTTTCTACTTCTTTTTGTACAATTTCTTTTTCATATTCAGTCAAGATGGACACATAGTATTGACCCGTAGGAGTCATAGAAATCGTACATGACTTGATTCTATAATCTTGTGGTATCTCTCTATGTTGTTTGATACGTACCATTTTGAGTTTTGGCAATTTGATATGACCATTCAGCAACAAAATATTTCCGTTTACTACATTCGTTGTATAAGACTTTCTGTCTTTTTTACTTTTGAATGTTGGGAAGTCATTTTGACCACTAAAGAAATTCTTATAGGCAGTTTGCAAGTTTAGTTGAGCATTTGCCAAAGCTAATGAATCCACTTCTTTTAACCACTCAAATTCTGCTTTATATTTCGCGGGAGTTGGAGGCTTTTGTTTCTTTAGTTGCTCCCTATCATCTTTGTATTTTTCGTACGCTTCTTTTCGTTCAGCTAACATTCTATTATATACAAAACGTACACAACCGAAGGTTTTATGCATAAGATATGCTTGTTCTTCTGTTGGATACAAACGGAATTTATATACTTTATTGTGCTTTGGCATATCATTTCACCTCACTTTTCGCCTTGATTTTCAATATATTTCTTTACTACGTCTATTGGAGAATCCCCAGTAGTTAATAAGCAAAAACTTCTTGACCAAAACATCTCTTTCCAAAGTTTCGTTTTCACTCGTGGAAAGTCTCTCTTGATGAGTCGAGAACTTGCACTTTTATAAGCATTAATAAATTTCGTCATTTCTGTATTCGGATGAGCCTTGAATAAAATATGAACATGGTCTACATCATGATTCCACTCTATCAATGTTATGTTGTAATTCTCAGATAACCTGACAAACATGTCTTTTGCATAGTCTGATATATCATCATTGAACACATTTCTTCTGTATTTCACAACCAATACAAGGTGATAATATAGCAAGAACACCGAATGATTATTATTATCTAATTTCATTGATATACCAACCTTTATTCTTTATAAGACTGATTCTATCAGAGGAAAAATAAAAAGCAAAGCCTTTTGGCTCCGCCAAACCGAAATTCGTCTCCCACCTATCGTCGGGCTACGCCCTTCACACGCTTGAGGAAGGAGACTTCTTTCGGGAAATAAGTTAAAAATGAATTTCAAATTATGTTTAACATTAATTATTTTTATCTATTGGTATTATATTTATTGCTAAACCAATAGATCCTAATTTTTCAATTATTTTTTTTGCTTTACCATATGGAGCTCCTTTTACTAATGTAAAAGGAAGGTTTTTCGATCCTTTTAATAGTTCCCCTGTTGAAATATCAAGTGCTAGTACACTTTTTATCTTTACTAAATCTTTTAATCCTCCATTAGGAATTTCTATTAACACTATATTACACGTATCTGGGATTTCTTCTTTTATTTTCTGTATTTTTTGATTCAAACAACCCGTATTTACCCACTCAATAAAATCTAATGTAACTACAGTGGCATGATTTGGATTCATATCACCAGAATCAACAGCTCTTACTTCTCGTACATCTGCACCTTGCGACATTAAAAAAACATTGCCACTACCATCATCACCAATAGCAACATAACCATTTGCATATTCTATTACTTCCCAAGTCTCATTTCTTTCTATAATATCATCAGTACCATAAATTATTAATCCTCCACCTATAGAAAAACCATTTGTATACTTCAATAAATCTTTATGTACATTTGGTAATTCAACTTTCATTACATCTTCTATTTCTTGAATTTCAATATCATTTGCTGGCTTATTTTTTATTAAACCAGAAACATTAGATAAATTTATCATTTTTTCACAAAACCTCCCAAACTATCAAAATATTTATAAGCATCTACCAATACTTTTCTTGCAGTTTTCTGATCAACTCCTGCCTCAATCATTTCTCTATAGCTTACATTAAATTCATAATTTATATCAGTATCATATCCTTCAAGCCTTCTTCGCTTTCTTTGCATAGCAGAAATTTTCGCATGAGGTAAACCAGAACTTGATAGTAAAGGTTTCGTTTGAGCTTTCTTTTCGTTACAACACTCTCATCATCCTTTACAGTCCATTCATTTTGTTGTATAGAATGATGCCAATTGTATTTAATTATCAGCTGACATATTTTTATTTCCTGAAGCAGGATTATAACTTATTTTGTGAAGCCAAAATATATAGTAAATATTAAGTACTATACCTTTCCGCGCTTAATTCTAAGAAGAAGCTTATGCAAATACATAAGCTTCTTCTATTACATTTATTACTCTCTTGGGTATAAATTTACATCAGTAAACTAATTTTATTAGATCTCTTTACGCACGATCTTTTGAATCCCATACCTCAACAAATTCGAAACCTTTTAAATTGTTTTCTAAAACTGTATTTCTAAATTCATCAGATACTAAGACAGTAGAAGAATGTAATCTTTGATTTAAAAATGTTTTAAATATTATCTGCCCCT
>NZ_JBEUTW010000224.1:0-4991 GCF_040492675.1 Bacillus sp. AP50 | reverse complement strand
ACTGCCCGTTAATGCGGGATACAATTTTTTTATTCATATCCCTCAATTCCCATTACAACCATATAATTTCTAACCTAATTCAATTTTTGTAAAAGTTAAACCAGCAAATGTAAATTCCATAAAAGTATTAGAAAAATTAAACTTTACTTTTGAAGGTACTCTGAGAAAAAGCGAAAAATCAGCTGGAAAGCTTATCGATTTAAATATTTATTCGAAATTAATAAGCAATTAATTTTAGTCACTCTGCCCATACTCAATCAAAGTTTGGGCTTCTTTAATTTCTGTATAAAATTCAAAAGTTTGACACAATCCTGGAAAAAGCTTATAAAGAAAAGTGAGGTTCCGTTATTTTCACACTTAGTAGCGCAGTCATGTTACATACAATTTTATAAGTGTGAACGAACTACAAAACTAAAAAACAAATAATAAGTTTGCAACATGTTTGCAAATACGAATTTTGCATATAAATTCGTGTGATATTGAAAGGAGTTTTACTTATGAAAGAAATTAAAACAGAACAAGAATTCAAAGACATCATCGCAAGCGAGGAGCCAGTAGTTGTTAAGTTCTTTACTACATGGTGCCCAGATTGCGTACGTATGGACAACTTTATCGGAGATGTAATGGAAGAGTTCAATAAATTTGAATGGTATTCTATTAATAAAGATGAGTTTCCAAGTATCGCTGAAGAGTATCAAGTAATGGGTATTCCAAGTTTACTTGTATACCAAAACGGTGAGAAGCTAGGCCACTTACATAGTGCTAACGCAAAAACTGAAGAGCAAGTTACTGAGTTTTTAGAAGCATACTAAGATGAAAGCCCTCTGGAAAACATTTTCCAGAGGGCTTTCATCTGTTTTCATAATTATCTTTTGACGTTTTTCCTCGTTTAATGAATTACACCTTGTCATGATAAGAATAATATGTAGTAAGAAAAGTATTCGTTTCTTGATCCATCTCCCCTCCTATCTCTTTAGTAAATAGACTCTAATTAGGTTTACACCCTGACTTTGTACTTTTCAACATATTTTTCCTTCACGAAACTTTGTTACCCCCTTCTTAAAAAGCTATAAAACGTCAACAATGTTTGTATAGACCCACACGACTTTCGTTTGATACTCTATTTATAGAAAGAAATTCCTTTAAAGAAAGGTGAGTGATTAAAATGGATACTCTTTCTCATAAAGAAGCTGATAAAGGCGCTATTGTCAGCATTATGGCCTACATATTTTTATCCTCTATGAAAATCATCATCAGTTATATTACCCTCTCTAGCGCATTACGCGCTGACGGTTTAAATAACTTAACGGATATCGGTGCTTCTTTAGCAATATTAATTGGTCTAAAAATATCTCGTAAACCTCGTGACCCAGATCATCCGTATGGGCATTCGCGTGCCGAACAAATCGCATCACTTGTTGCGTCCTTCATTATGGCAACAGTCGGATTAGAAGTTGTTATTAGTGCCATTCAATCTTTCTTAAATCCGAAACAAGCAGCGCCCAATGTACTCGCTGCATGGGTTGCTTTATTTTCTGCTGTTGTTATGTATTGCGTGTATTTGTATACGAAAAAAATTGCAGCACGAACAAAAAGTAAATCATTAGAAGCCGCTGCAAAGGATAATTTATCAGATGCGCTCGTAAGTATTGGTACTGTAGTAGGTATTGTCGGTTCTCAGTTCCAAATGCCTATTTTAGACCCTATTGCCGCTTTAATTGTCGGTCTTATTATTTGTAAAACTGCATGGGAGATTTTCGTAGAATCTTCTCATATGCTTACAGATGGAATTGATCCTGATAAAATGGAAGAATACGCTGATGCTATTGAGCATATTGGCGGTGTGGAAAACATTGTAGATATTCGAGCACGTATGTACGGGAATCAAACGTACGTTGATATTACAATTGAAGTAGATGCTCGCATGGATGTTGGAGAAAGTCACTGTATTACCGACAACATCGAAGCTATGCTTCGCAAAAAGTTTGGAATTTACCATGCACACATTCATGTTGAGCCAATGAAAAAAGAACCTATTATGACATAGGTTCTTTTTTTATGAACGTTTTATGGAATATAACACATAAAACGAGCCAGCTACCACCAGCTGCCCATCCTGCTAATATGTCAGATGGATAGTGCACGCCAAGATATATTCGGCTAACTGAAATAGATAATACAACAAAGCTTGCTATAAGAATAATTAACAATTTTTTATGCAACGAAATACGTTCTTCAGTAATTGTGACGTATGCAATAAATCCTAAAAAAGCAGTAGCATTCATCGTATGACCGCTCGGAAAACTATATCCAGTTGCAGTAACAAGCTGCGTGACATCAGGTCTTGCTCGTTCGTACCATAGTTTAAGCATACTGTTTAAATAACGAGATCCGTAGTAATTAATTGTTAGAAGCAACGCACTAAGCAACTTTTTTCTAACGAGAAAATACATTACAAGAATAATGAGTAATGGAAAATATATTCTTTTGGAACCAATAAAAGACACCCAAGTAAAATAGGTCGTCAAATAATCGTTTCGAAAGCTTTGAATAAAATGTGCGACTATATTGTCAAAGTTCTCAATACAAGCGGTATGATACGAAAGTGATAATACGACAAAACAAATGAGTAACGTAAAACTTAGCAAGTATAAATGTCGATATCGTTTCACATACATAACCTCACTATGCAAAAAAATGGAGCGGTTGTTTTAGTTTTCCTCTCCATTTCTTTTTTATGCATAGTTTATTAAAAAATATAATTATTAATTTTTTGCTTCATCTCAGGGATATCTTCTCTTGTTACAGTGAAGCGAATAACCTTCTCATCAAGATCAAGTGCCTCAGCGAATAAACCAGCTAATCCACGTGATTTTCTATCTACTTCCATAATTATTTCTAATCGGTCGTATGCACGTGGCAAAATTAATAATTCTAATTCATCTAATCTGCCGTAGTACTCTCCAGAAACCGGAATAAACTCAAATTCTTGTGCGAATGGAACTTGTTTACGTAATCGGTGCGGTAATTCTTCACATTCTATATGACGTGCTTTAAACCCTAATTCATTTACACTATCTAAAACACTACTTAATAATGCATTAGGTAACACTTGAACGTAGTCGCGGTCACTTGGGTCTATACTACGTTTAATATCAAGACCTGTATGAATCCAAACCGTTTTCATACCAAGTGTAAGTGGTGCTTCAATTGGCATTGGAAAAGAAAATGGAATGTCAACTGTTTCATTCGGTTCTACAGAAAAAGGTTCGGTTAAGCGTACTCGCTCTAAATCATATGTTGCTGTTACTTTTTTATCATCCACTTCTCGTACATACGACGTCGATAATGTTAAGTAAATGCTTTCAATTTGTTGGCTAATTGAACCTCCAGTTATATGAACCTTTCCAACTATTTCTTCCCCAACAATATACTCATCTTTTTCAAGAACAGTATCTACCTTTGCACTTCCAATACCAACGCTTGCTAAAAACTTTTGAAACATGGAGTCTCCATCCTTTCTAAAGCAGAAGCTACATCTTGTTTTAAATCTTGTACATTCTCATAGTACGGCGTTTTTATTTGTAACATTCGCATAAGCATTTCGCGATTATAATGTTCCAAAGTTAATTCTTCGTACCATGGTTTTTCCTGTTTTTCATTAGATTCATATCCTGCATATAATAAAAATAATGAGAAATGACCGAGCGCATAAAAGTCGCTACGAAATTGAACTTCTCGCATCAAAGCTTGTTCACCTTCGTAAGTTGTAACTCGCTCATCATCCTCACCTTTCCATTTAGCCAATCCAAAATCAATAATACTAATTTGATTTTCTTTCATTAGTATGTTTGGAATGCGTAAATCTCGATGAATAATGCCTTCACTATGAAACACCGATACAATTTCTAATATTTCATATAAAATTTCAAAAACTTCACGTTCTGTATATACATACCCATCTATGAAAATATAATCTTCAAAATTTTTACCAGGCATGTACTCCATCACAAAGAAGCTCTTTTTCTCCCATAGGAAATGATCATATAGACTAGGAATTGCATGATGATTTAATGTTTGTAAAATCATTTTCTCTTGTTCAAATGATTTTCTACCAGACTCATATCTTTGTTTACTTTGTCTTAATTGTTTTAAGACTTTATATCTATTTATTTGTAAATCATTAACGACATATGTAACCCCATAACTGCCCATTCCAATTACTGATTCAATTTTATAACGCTCTGCAACAATTGTATTTTTTCGCAGTGGTCTATCAAATAATGCTAGTACACGACGCCATTTCATCAGCTACTTGAAAAGAAGCTACGGCTTTTACGTTTTCTTTTATAATGTTGATGTCCATAACCAGATGAACGTCGTTTATAATCGCTACTTGAATACGAGCGCCCTCTACGACGATAATCACTACTTGAATACGAACGATATTTTTTCTTTCCTAATAAAGAATCAATAATTTTTTTGAACATTCCTTCACCTCTTGAGTAAAATTTCCTTTTCATTATATCAATAATTATTGACTATATTTGTGACAGGTTTGTAAAGAGTAAAAAACGACGAGTTATGCCCGTCGTTACTTTCATTCATCCTCTTCATCAAAAACTTCATCAATCATGCATTTCTCTAATAAATACTCAAATGTAATATCTGCGAGATCTTCAATTTCTTCTCGTTTTGGGACGTACCCTCTTTCAATTAGTTGCTCATAAAAAAACTCCGCAATCTCTTCCGTATCAATCACGACTTCAATTTCCTTCATGAGCATCACTCCTTTATTTCTGTTTTATGAAAAAATCTCAAAATTATGTATATGAGATTAGAAAAATAGATTTTATTTTTTTATAGGTCATAAGCTTTGGACGAGATGCATACGATTGTAGTACAAGCTATTCAAAGGGGGAAATAATAATGGAAAATCAATATGAAGTAGGACAAACAAAAGAAGAGTTCATGCATGAAGATCAATGGGC
>NZ_JBEUTW010000223.1:0-19643 GCF_040492675.1 Bacillus sp. AP50 | reverse complement strand
ACGTCAAATAGCATGATATCTTGAATTTTTTCTTCTGGTGCTAACTTTTTACTAATAAAGCTATCAGGGTTATTATATTCTTTAAATCTTGTACCTTTCTTATCGGTAATCTCAAATTCATAAAATGCAAAAGGTATTTCCTTTTTACTATTATTTTCTACTTTGAAAATAATCCCCAAAATCTCCTCTTTCTTTTTATCCTCATCATAATCCGGATATCCTAATTTAACTGAATCGATAGTTACTTGCAAACCATCTACGTCTACTGTCTCCCCTATTTTATACACTTTATCTTGAACATCTTCTTGTTTACTTTCATTACTATCTTTAGTCTCAGTGCAAGCACTTAAACTAAAAGCTATGCCAAAAATTAAAACAATTTGACTTACCTTTTCTAACATACTCTTTCCTCCACATAAGACAAAATTTCATATATATCATAACAAAACGCTTTACTCTTTCTTGTCATATTTTGTCGTATTAATTGCTAACTGCACAAATAGAAAAAAGCTATCTTCTACAAAAGATAGCTTTCATGATGCCGATGAAACCTTAAGCCCAATGACACCCAAAACAATAAAAAGAATACAAAATGCTTGAAATAAACTAATATGCTCTTTAAAAAAGTACACACTAATGATTGTAATAAGTAATGTTCCAACGCCAGACCAAATAGCATAAGCAATACTTAAATGGATCTTTTTCACAACGATGGCGAACACGCTGAAACAAATTCCATAAAACACGAAAATCAGTACACTCGGAACGAGCTTTGTTAAACCATTTGATAGTTTCATCGCAATTGTTCCAGCTACTTCAAAAATAATTGTAACAAGTAATAATAGCCAATATACCATACTAGAATCTCCTTCTCTGTTACCTTATAGAGATTCTAGTATACTACTTATAGTCCCAATGAAATATATTTAATTTCTAAATATTCCTCGATGCCGAAATGGCCTCCTTCACGACCGATACCACTTTCTTTAAATCCACCGAATGGTGCTTGTGCAACTGATGGAAGACCGTCGTTTAGACCGATAATACCGTACTCTAACGCTTCACTAATTTGGAATGCTTGGCTAATGTCTTTCGTGAAAATATACGCAGCTAAACCGTATGGTGTATTATTTGCACGTTCGATTACTTCATCAACTGTTTTAAATTTCGCAACTGGTGCCACTGGCCCAAATGTTTCTTCATTCATACAAAGCATCGTATCATTTGCCAATCCAATTACAGTCGGTTGAATGAAATGCCCCTCTAACTCTGCGACCTTTTGACCACCATATAAAACTGTTCCACCTTTTTGAATAGCATCTTCAATATGTTCTTGTACTTTTGAAACTGCATTCTCATCAATAAGTGGTCCGACAGTCGTTCCGTCACCGAAACCGTCTCCTACTTTCAACTGCCCTACTGCCTTTTGGAACTTCTCTACAAATACTTCGTATACTTCTTCTTGAACGAATACTCGGTTTGCACATATACACGTTTGTCCTGCGTTACGGAATTTCGAACCAATCACCGCTTCTACTGCTTTATCTAAATCCGCATCATTCATTACGATAAACGGAGCGTGGCCACCTAACTCAAGCGAAACTTTTTTCATCGTTTGTGCAGCACTAGCCATTAACTCTTTCCCGATTTCCGTTGACCCTGTAAAGGATACTTTTCGAACGCGACTATCTTCCATCCATGTATCAGCAATTGCTTTTGCACTACCTGTTACGATATTGATTACGCCCTTTGGAATATCTGCTTCATGAGCTAATTCCGCTAATTTCAATGCAGTTAGCGGCGTTTGACTTGCCGGTTTCACAACGGCTGTACAGCCTGCTGCAAGCGCTGGGGCTACCTTTCTCGTAATCATAGCAGCTGGGAAGTTCCAAGGTGTAATAGCTGCCATAACGCCAACTGGTTGCTTCATAACTAAAATGCGCTTATTCGGATGAGAAGCAGGAATCATTTCACCATATACACGTTTCCCTTCTTCTGCATACCATTCAACAAAACTATTTGCATAATTTACTTCACCAAGCGCTTCTGCAAACGGCTTTCCTTGTTCCTTCGTCATAAGCGCTGCGATCTCTTCTTTATTTTTATCAATAAGCATGAACCACTTTTTTAACTTCGTTGCACGATCTGCTGCCGTTAACTTAGACCACGTTTTAAAAGCTTCATGTGCAGCATCAACAGCTTGCTTTGCCTCTGTTACTCCGCCTTTTGGTACAGTTGCAAATATTTCCTTCGTCGCAGGATTATTTACTTCAATTTGTTCTTGTAGTGTAATCCACTCACCATTTATATACATCGCCTTTTTATCTATACTTACAAAAGTCGCCTTTTTATCCAATGTTTTCTTCCTCCTCTATGAACTTCTTAATTTTCCTAGTAGCAGCAGATTGACTAATTTGCAAAAACTCAGCTACTTTATAACTTGATCCATACGTTTTATACGCTTTAAGAATAATATTTCTCTCTACCTCTTCCAGCATTTTATAAAGGCTTTGCCCCGATTGTTCAACTGCAGCCTCTTGCATAGAGAGTGGCAAATCCTCTACCGTTACAACATCATCGACAGTAATAACAATTCTCTCAATTACATTCTCTATTTCTCTATTGTTTCCTTCCCACGGATATCCAACAAACATTTGTAACGTACTCGGCGCTAGTTTCACATCACGTCCGTACTTTTTATTAAATTGCTGCAAGTAATGATAAATAAGCGGCAAAATATCTTCTGTTCTTTCCCTAAGCGGGGGAATTGCAATTGGAATGACATTCAAACGATAGTATAAATCTTTCCGAAATGTTCCTTGTTTCACCATCTCGCTTAAATCTCTATTTGTTGCCGCCACAATTCGGACATCCACTTTTTTTAATTCTCTTCCGCCTATAGGACGAAATGTTTTTTCTTGCAATACTTGCAAAAGCTTCGCTTGAATTTCAAGCGGCATTTCACCGATTTCATCTAAAAAAAGAGTTCCTTTATGCGCGGATTCTAATAGTCCCTTTTTCCCTTCACGATTCGCACCTGTAAAAGATCCACCTGAATATCCAAAAAGCTCTGATTCAATTAAATTAGTTGGCAATGCCGCACAATTAATTTCATAGAAACTTTCATTCTTACGGTGACTCACTTCATGTAAATGGCGTACTAATCGACTTTTCCCAACTCCAGTCTCGCCTAAAACGAGAACAGTACTATCCACTACAGATACTTTTTTGATGGTATCGACTATTTTTTGCATAGCTAGACTTTTAAAAATAAGTCCTTCATGCTCATATGTTTCTCTTAATTCTTTTTTATATGTTTTTAGCTGATTATCCATTTCCTCTACCTTTTGACGTAATTGATAGAGTTCAGTAAGGTCCCGAGAATAACTAATCACTCTTCTTAAATTTCCCTCATCATCAAAAACAGGCCTTGTACGAACGTGTAAATACTCTCCTGATTTTGTAGTTTGAACGAGTTCAATTGGCCTCTTTTTTTCAATCACTTCTAATGTCGCTGATGGATAAAAGATTCCATCCTTTTGTAGTTCTTTTACATGCTTACCAACTAACTCTTCGGCAGCTAGTTGGTAGTGCCTTTCACATGTACTATTTACACGCACAACGATCCCTTGCTCATCTGTAACAAAAATTTCGTCAAACGCATATTCAAATACATCTTTTAAATCCATTAACACTCGTTCCTTTTCTGCAACCATCCTAGCCACCCCTAACTTCAAATCCATCGATCCACTTCACTACCTTTATTATAAAGTGAATTTTCTGCATTTAATATAGAGTCAGCTAGAATGTTTGCTATTTATACTTCAGTTTTTAAACGCGAGCGATGTTTGTTTGCTCATAACAAGCTTGCAATGATTCTTCAATTATTGTTAAACCTTCTTCAAGTTGCTCATCTGTAATAACTAAAGGCATTAACACACGGATAACATTTCCATATGTTCCTGCTGATAATAACAGTAACCCACGCTTATTTGCCTCTGCACATAGATTAGCCGTTAACGTTTTGTCAGGTGCTTTCGTCTTACGATCTTGAACGACCTCAAATGCACACATTGCACCTAACCCACGCACATCGCCGATGCAATGATATTTATTTTTCATCTCTTCGAATCGGTTCATTACGACTTTTCCTAATTCTATCGCTCTATCATTTAATTTCTCATTTTCTATTACATCGAGAACAGCTAATGCAGCCGCACATCCTAATGGACTTCCTGCATACGTTCCACCAAGTTCACCTGGTGCAGACTCATTCATAATTTCTTTACGTCCAATGACACCACTTATCGGTACACCAGCACCTAATGATTTAGACACTGTAATTAAATCTGGAACGACATCATAGTGATCAATTGCAAAATATTTTCCTGTACGACTAAAGCCTGTTTGTATTTCATCCGCTACAAATAAGATGCCGTTCTCTGAACAAATGCGGCGTACTTCTTGAACAAATTTCTTACTTGGGACGATAAATCCACCTTCTCCTTGAACAGGCTCCATTACAACAGCTGCAATTGTTTCTGGTGCTACTTCCGATATGAAGAAGTTCTTAAACTCTTCAATAATAAAATCATCATATTGCTCTTCCGTTAATCCCTCTGGGCGACGGTATTCGTATGGAAATGGCGCTTTATATACTTCTGGAGCAAAGGGACCAAACCCAAATTTATATGGCTTCACTTTACTTGTCATCGTCATTGTCATTAATGTACGCCCGTGGAAACCTTTAGAAAATGCGATAATACCAGGTCTCTTCGTATATTTACGAGCGATCTTCACCGCGTTCTCAACTGCTTCTGCACCACTATTTAAAAAGAGGACTTGCTTATCGAAACTTCCCGGTGCCAATGCCGCAAGCTTTTCCGCTAATTCAATATATGGCTCATACATCATGACATTAAATCCAGTATGAATGTATTGATCGACTTGTTTATGGAGCGCTTCTTTAACCGTTGGATGACAATGCCCTACGTTAATTGTCCCAATTGCTCCTGCAAAATCAATGTACTGATTACCATCAACATCTGTTACAAGAGCACCATTTGCAGATTGTACAAACGTTGGGATGCCGTTACTTACTCCTTTTGGTACTATATTTTGACGGCGTTCTAATAAAGATGCCGCTTTCGGTCCTGGAATTTGTTCATTTACTTTAGCAAATTTTTTTGTGTTCATTGCGTACCCCATCCTTTTCTTTACATTGTTTTCTCTTTTTATTGCAAAATGTATGCCAACTTTCTTTTCTAGCATTTATCCTATATTCTTTGTATCCAGGCATAAAAAATAAGTCTATAAAGACTCATTAAGAGTCTTTATAGACTTATTTTCCTTACACATTAGACTTTTCTTTCTCCCAGAAAAACTCACCCGATTGAGAAATAAACTCTCCAACAGAATCTAACACTAAATCAGCAAGTGGTTCTAATGTTGGACGGTCTCCCGTACCAGATAGCACCCCAATTGCATAGCAATCGCCATTTTTGGCTAAATGTAAATCAGTTGGCGTATCTCCAACAACCGCAACCTCACATGATGCTAAATTAAATTTCTCACAAAACACTTCTATAATCTTTTTATCTGGTTTTTGCGCAGGGAATGTATCCGAGGCTATAATATAATCAAAAAAGTTCTCCAACTTATATTGTTTTAAAAATAATTCTGTTGGTGCGAAATCATCCGCCGTGACAACCCCTAATATAAATCCTTTATCTTTTAATGCCTGTAACACTTTCGGTAAATCTGCTGTCATTTTCATATGCGAACGATGCTCATACATAAGGGAAAATAACTTCTCACTTACCCAATGATGCATCTCTTCTTCTCTAGCAGACTCAATATAATTACAAAGCCCCTTCGCTACATCAAGGCTTGTTCCAGCAGCTATTGCACTCCTCGGATTAACAAATGCTCCCTCTACACCAATCTCTTCTAATAAGGTCTGCCGCATTGTACTTGGTAAATGATATAAACTTATACATTCAGCTACAAGTTCTTCAGCTACTTTTATCCATATTGAATGAAAATCCATTAATGTCCCATCTTTATCAAATAATATCGCCTTTACCTTCTCCATAGCACCCTACCTCTCATTTCTTATCTCTTCCAGTGTATCAATAAAGTATGGATGTAAAATAAAAGAATTGTAAAAATACCATAAAAATCAAACTAACTCCCAATTTACAATTCATTTTAACAAAGTAAAAAGGATGCCTTTACAGGGCATCCTCTTGATGTTCAGGAACAAATAGTTCTAAACAATGATATATATTTTCGAATTCCATCGGTGCATCTCCACCATACTCACCATCTAAATTAATCATTAGTTTATCTGGTGAATGTACTTTAATTCGGTTCGCTTGTGTATATAACACTTTTGGATTATTAATATGTTCACCACGTTGTGCTTGTGTTGCTGCTTTAATTAAATCAGCGATAGAACCTTTTTTCAGTACTAATAGGTCAAATAACCCATCGTTAATAGATGCATACGGTGCTACCTTTTCAAATCCACCTACTGAACGGGTATTCGTAATTAAAAACATCGTAATTTCTTCTTGTAGTAACTTTCCATCATACTCAATTTCAACATATGTCGGATGCAATGATGGTAACATCTCGATACCTTTTAGGTAATAAGCAAGTTGTCCTAATACTGTCTTTAACTTACTCGGTACTTCGTATGTTAATTCTGTAATACGACCGCCACCAGCGATGTTAATAAAATATGTATCGTTCGCTCTACCAAGGTCTAATGGCACTGTTTTTCCTTCGCAAATAATATCTGCTGCCTCTTCAATAGAACGAGGTACACCAATTGCACGTGCAAAGTCATTTGTCGTTCCAACTGGAATAATTCCAAATTTCGGACGGAATTCATGCCCAACTAAACCGTTTACTACTTCATTTAATGTACCGTCGCCACCAGCCGCAATAACAACATCAAACTTACGATCCGCAGCTTGCCTCGCCGCCACAGTAGCGTCTCCAGGACCCGTTGTCGCATGACAAGATGTCTCATAGCCAGCTTGTTCTAATTTTTGTAATACTTCTGGTAAGCTCTTCTTAAATAGCTCACGCCCCGAAGTAGGATTATAAATAATTCTTGCTCGCTTCATCATTTATTAGCACAGGAAATTTCTTTATGTATCGAAAAAGAACATACTGAACTTCTATTCAGTATTCCCATGCCTACCTCCTCTCATCTTGCTATCCTTCTTTTATCCCGCTCAAACAGGCAGTAAGAACCCGATTCGTGTAGTCCATCAAAAGTAAATATTCATTTCAATGGTTTTTTATTTGACTCCAAAATTTATCCCGCTATTTGCGGGCAGTAAATGCCCGATTGATGAGGGCTAATAATCAATGGTGGATGAACCTCCTACTGATTAAAGTTTCACTTTATTTCTATCCATTCTTCCATAAAAATTTACATATAACGAATAATAACTATCTATTATTTCATGAGATGAAAAAAACCTCTATGTTTAGATTTATCATTATTCCCACCTTTTTGCAACTATCATACCATAGTTGCTATACAAACATTTTTCCACTTTTGACAGTTAATCAAACGTTTGTTTAATTAAACAAACGTTTGATTAACCTAGAAAAACACCCATGTACGGGTGTTTTTCTGCTTAATCTTTAAAAGTCACTACTATTATCGCTTATTAATCTCTTCAAGTAAGATTTTGTTAACAAGTGGTGGATTTGCTTGTCCTTTTGTAGCTTTCATAATTTGACCAACTAAGAAGCCAATTGCACGGTCTTTACCGTTTTTAAAGTCTTCGATAGATTGCTCATTATTATCAAGAATTTCTGTTACAACTTTACGAAGTGTACCCTCGTCAGAAATTTGAACAAGACCTTTCGCTTTAACGATTTCTTCTGGGTCTCCACCTTTTTCAATTAATTCGTTAAATACTTTCTTCGCGATTTTAGAAGAAATTGTACCTTTTTCAATTAATTGAACCATTTTAGATAAACCAGCAGGCGTTAATGCAACGTCTTTTAATTCTTTTTGTTGTTTGTTTAAGTATGCAAGTACTTCACCCATTAACCAGTTCGATGTTAATTTCGCATCAGCACCGTCTGCAACAGTTGCTTCAAAGAAATCAGACATCTCTTTCGTTAATGTTAACACGTGTGCATCATAAGCTGGTAAGCCTAATTCTGCAACGTAGCGAGCTTTACGTGCATCTGGAAGTTCTGGAATAGAAGCTCGAACTGCTTCTTTCCACTCATCATCGATGTAAAGTTCAACTAAGTCTGGCTCCGGGAAGTAACGGTAATCGTCAGATCCTTCTTTCACACGCATTAAGATTGTTTTCTTTGTTGCTTCATCATAACGACGTGTTTCTTGTTGGATGATGCCACCAGATAACAGTTCTTTTTCTTGGCGCACTTGCTCATGCTCAAGACCTTTTTGTACGTAAGTGAATGAGTTTAAGTTTTTCAGTTCCGCTTTTGTACCGAACTTCTCTTGTCCAACTGGACGAAGGGAAATGTTCGCATCACAACGTAAGGAACCTTCTTCCATCTTACAATCAGATACACCAGTGTATTGAATGATTGATTTTAACTTCTCTAAGTATGCATATGCTTCTTCTGGCGTACGCATATCTGGCTCAGATACGATCTCGATTAAAGGCATACCTTGACGGTTGTAGTCTACTAATGAACCATCAGCTGTATGCGTTGATTTACCAGCATCTTCTTCTAAATGAAGACGTGTAATACCGATACGTTTCTTTTTACCGTCTACTTCGATTTCAATCCAACCATTTTCACCAATTGGCTTATCAAATTGAGAGATTTGGTAAGCTTTCGGGTTATCTGGATAGAAATAGTTTTTACGGTCAAACTTCGTTTCCGTTGCGATTTCACAGTTTAATGCCATTGCAGCTTTCATTGCAAAGTTAACTGCTTCTTTATTTAAAGTAGGAAGTACCCCTGGGTATCCTAAGTCAATTACACTTGTTTGTGTATTTGGCTCCGCTCCGAATTCTGTTGGACTCGCAGAGAAAATTTTCGAATTTGTTTTTAACTCAACGTGAACCTCTAAACCAATAATTGTTTCTAAATTCATCTATGCTCGCCTCCTTACAGACTTGCTTTTTTTGTATGATAGTCTGTTGCTTGCTCAAACGCATGTGCAACGCGGTAAATTGTCGCTTCATCGAAGTGTTTACCAATGATTTGTAGACCAAGTGGCATGTTGTTAGCACCGAATCCACATGGAACAGAAATCGCTGGAACACCCGCTAAGTTTACTGGGATTGTTAAAATGTCATTTGCATACATTGTCATTGGATCATCAACTTTTTCGCCCACTTTAAATGCCGGAGTTGGCGTTGTTGGTCCAATAATAACATCATAGTTAGCAAATACATTTTCAAAGTCGTTTTTAATTAATGTACGTACTTGTTGTGCTTTCTTGTAATATGCATCATAGTAACCAGAGCTAAGCGCAAATGTACCAAGCATAATACGACGTTTAACTTCATCACCGAAACCTTCACTACGTGTGTTTTTGTAAAGATCTAATAAGTTATTTACATTATCAGAACGAACACCGTAACGCACGCCATCAAAGCGTGAAAGGTTCGCAGATGCTTCAGAAGAAGATAGTAAGTAATACGTTGCTAGAGCGTATTTAGAGTGTGGAAGCGATACTTCCTCCCAAGTTGCGCCCATACCTTCTAATACTTTTAAAGCAGCTAGTACTGACTCACGAGCTTCTTCGCCAACACCTTCGCCTAAGTATTCTTTCGGTACAGCAATGCGTAAACCTTTAACATCGCCTGTTAAACCAGCTAAATAGTTTCCAACTTCAACGTTTGCAGAAGTTGCATCCATGCGGTCAATACCTGAAATAGCTTGTAATAAGTATGCATTGTCTTCTACTGTACGTGTAATCGGTCCGATTTGGTCAAGTGAAGATGCGAATGCTACTAATCCGTAACGAGATACGCGTCCATAAGTTGGTTTTAAACCTACAACACCGCAATATGCAGCTGGCTGACGGATAGAACCACCCGTATCAGAACCTAGAGAGAATAGTACTTCTCCTGCTGCTACAGCTGCTGCAGAACCACCACTAGATCCGCCCGGAACGTAATCTAAGTTCCATGGGTTTTTCGTAGCGTAGAATCCTGAGTTTTCATTTGAAGAACCCATTGCGAACTCGTCCATGTTTAATTTACCGATTGTAATTGTGTCAGCAGCTTTTAGCTTTTGCACAACTGTCGCATCATAAATTGGATCGAAGTTTGCTAACATTTTGCTCGCACAAGTTGTACGAAGACCGTTAGTTACAATGTTATCTTTTACACCAATTGGCATACCGAATAATAAACCATTATCTTCAGCGCCGATTTTTGCATCTAATTCTTTCGCTTTTGCGCGTGCATTTTCTTCATCTAATGTAAGAAAAGCTTTTACGTTATCTTCAACATCCGCAATACGTTTGTAAGATTCTTCTACTAAATCCGTAACGGAAATTTCTTTGTTGTTTAACTTCTTATGTAACTCTGATACTGAATGATCAAATAATGACATCGAAATTCCCCTCCTCTATTCTAATACTGCTGGAACACGGATTTGATTATCTTTGTGATCCGGTGCATTTTTTAATACTTCTTCGACTGGTAAACCTTTTTCTGGTACATCTTCACGCATAACATTTTTCATAGTTAATACATGAGTTGTTGGTTTTACATCTGTTGTATCTAATTCATTTAACTGTTCTGCAAATGTAACAATTGCATCTAGTTGTTTTTGAAATTTTTCTGCTTCTTGATCAGTAATTGCAAGACGTGCTAAATGTGCTACGTGCTTTACATTCTCAACGGAAATTCTTGACACGGCTAGGCCACCTCCATAATATATCGTTCAATCTACAATACTATTGATGATACCAAATTTTCAGTACTTCAAGCAAGTCAACACAGAGTACTTACGCCATTTTTACATAAAAAAAGAAAGGCAAATGCCTTTCTTTACAATTTACTCTTTATCTAACGGTTTATTTTTCGGAAATCTCTCGTTATCTTCTTCATTATCACGAATTGTTTTTTGTAATACAAAACAAGACATCGTTAAAAATAATGTTCCAATTAAATAGTATCCTTTTACACTAAGCGTTTCATCTAACGTATAAATCCCAATTAGCATACCTGAAAGCGCACAAACAAATGAAGTCCATGCTAAAAACGTGAACGCTTGCGTATTACGTCTTCTCATCGTTCTCCCCCTCGTTAGCTGCATACCCATTATAGATAAGTATATTTACCATGATGGATTTTTATGTAAATTCTCGTTTTATATTTATAAATCTATCATAAAAGAATACTATTTTAAAGAAAGTTTTCTGCCTAATCTGAAAAAACAATTAAAATCATTGACAATTATTTCTATTCTACATAAAATAAAAATAAATATTACGAACCTCGAAATATACGGGAGTGGAATTAATTGTTGCAATATGAACATTTTTTAGACTTACTGCTAGATAACGCCAAGAAACTTTTCTATCCTGAAGAATGGGTAAGCCTAGATTTAACACTTTCTAAAACAGAAGTATTTTGTTTACTTTGGATGGAACGAAATACAGATATTACAATGACGAAAATTGCTGATCTTCTTGATATACCGATGAGTACAACAACGGGCGTTGTAAATCGCCTTGTAAAAAAGGGATATATTGAACGCTACCGTGATGAAAATGACCGACGTATTGTATTAATTCGGTTAACAGAAAACGGCGTAATGCTCGTTCAAGAAGTAAAACAAAATGCGGCCTATTACTTTAGCTTAGTAACAGAAGCATTATCAGAAGAAGAAAAAGCATTCTTACTACAAATCTTCCAAAAAATCATGAATCACATCGCTACGTCACAGCAAAAAACAGAAGAAAAGATTTCTACACCTAAAATGAAAAACATTCCGATTGAATAAAACCCTATCTGGGTTTTTATTCAACCATTTACTTCGACACTCGTAATATTCGACATTCGAAACAAAGGGGATATGAATGATGAGAATTATCTTGTATACAGGTAAAGGCGGCGTAGGAAAAACTAGCATTTCAGCAGCAACAGCAATTCAAAGTGCGAAACAAGGATTAAAAACATTAGTAATGAGCACAGATCCTGCTCATAGTTTAGGAGATTCATTTGGTATAAAGCTATCTTCTGAACCACTAGAAATTCGTGAAAATTTGTGGGCACAAGAAATTAATACGATTTATGAAATGGAAAAAGGCTGGGGAAAATTACAGAAATATATTACACTACTCTTCACTTCTAAAGCAGCTGATGATATTACAACAGAAGAATTAACGATGTTTCCCGGTATGGAAGATTTAATTAGCCTACTTCGCGTACTCGATTATTATAAGCAAGACACATATGATGTTATCATTATTGATTGTGCCCCTACAGGAGAAACATTAGCAATGCTAAGCTTTCCAGACATGCTCGGCTGGTGGATGGAAAAATTATTTCCTATTAAAAGAAAAGTTTTAAAAGTCGTTCGTCCTGTAGCTCAACCACTCCTTGGTGTCCCTCTTCCAACCGACGATATTATGGACGAATTAACAAGTACACTTGAACAGCTCGGAGAAATGAGAGATATTTTATCAAATCGAGAAGTAACAAGTATCCGCATCGTTGTAAATCCTGAAAAAATGGTCATTAAAGAAGCCCAGCGCAGCTTTACTTATTTGAATTTATACGATTATAACGTAGATGCCATTATGATTAACCGCGTCATCCCTAACACTGTCACCGATCCTTATTTTCAGGCATGGAAAGATACACAGAAGAAATATAAAACATTAATTAAAGATAGTTTTCAACCCCTTCCTATTTACGAAGCTCCAATGTTTGAACAAGAAGTTGTTGGTTTGTCTATGTTAGAACGTGTAGGAGATTCTTTATTTAAAACTGATCATTCCCCTACAGAAGTAAAATTTAACGGGCGCACTCAATATGTAAAAAAGGATGGCGATGAGTATATTTTCGTTCTGTCCATTCCCTTCTCAAACAAAAGTGAACTTTCCTTAAATCAAAAAGGTGATGAACTTATTATTCGAGCGGGTTCTGTTAAACGGAACATCACGTTACCAAAAACATTAACACACCTTTCTATTCAAGGAGCAAAATTTGAAGAAGATGTACTAAATATTCGGTTTGGAGGTGTAGTACATGCATGAGGAATTACTACGAAGGGTAATTCGTACAAAAGTAAAAGTCGGGATGCATATATTAGAAGAGCTACCTAATCCAATCCAACAATCAGCTAAGCAAATATTAAATATTTTACAAGAGGAACTAGCTGCTTATCTGAAAGAACGAGAGCATCATGAAGTTAATTTAAAAAATATCATAATTGAATAACCATCTCTGTATAGAGGGCCTTTTTTTAGGCTTTCTATACTTTATTGGAGTGATGTAAATTGATGAAAAAACATTCCACTACTATATTCTGGATCATTCCCTTATTATTTTTCATTCATAACCTTGAAGAAGCTTTCCAAATGCCACAATACCTTGCTAATCAATTTTCAATCCGTCTTATAACTAGCCAACAATTTTTCATCGCCATTTCCGTATTAACAATCTTTGTATTACTTATCGTCTTTCTATATCAACTTAACTTCTTGTCTTCTATATGCTGGATTATTTTTATACAAGGGGCCATCTTCTTCAACTCTGTTCAACATATTATTTTGTTTTTCATTTATCGCTCTTATAACCCCGGCGTAATATCAGCATTTTTCATTACTCTCTTTTCTATTTTCTTTTTTTTATCAAAAAAACACTTAATTCATCCAAAGCAATTCGTAATTACACTCCTTTTCAGCTTATTTTCTTATCCCATTATAATTTGGATCACCTTACTGTTCGCTAGCTACTTTCATTCATAAAAAAAGACCAGGAAAATTCCTGGTCTATCACTCTACTTAACAAACATTGGATTCTATGTTATACAAAATTGGAAGGTACAGAATTAGGGTTTGTTTGTTAAGTTTATATGTTGAACGAACTAACAGCGGAGGGGTTCCTTCTGTTAGTCCATTAAACCCAATGATTATTTTACGATTTTTTCAAGCTCATCAAGTGAAAGATCTACTGAAATGGAACCATCATTTGTTTCTTTCTTAATTGCGTCTGTTACTTCTTTTGAATGATATAGTTCAATTACTTTTTTCAATGTTGGATCATCTTTATCTTTCTTACGAGCTGCAAAAATATTAATATATGGCTTTGCATTTTCATTCTTTGGATCTTCTAAGAAAATAGGATCCTTCGCTGGATCTAATCCAGCTTGACCAGCAACACCGTTATTAATAACTGATGCCGCTACATCTTTTAACACACGAGGTGTTTGCTGTGCGATAACCGGTGTAATTTTTAATTTCTTCGGATTTTCAGCAATACCACTTGGATCTCCAAATAGACCAAAGTCTTTTTTAAGCTTTAATAATCCAGCTGCATCAAGAAGTTTTAATGCCCGTGCTTGGTTCGTTGGATCGTTTGGAATTGCAATTTCTGAACCATCTGGGATTTCATTTGCTTTCTTATATTTTTCAGAGTATAAACCCATTGGCGCAATTTGCGTTGTACCAACAGCTGTAATATCTAACTTATGCTCTTTTTTAAATTGCTCTAAGAAAGCAATATGCTGGAATGAGTTTAATTCAATATCTCCATCAGCTAACGCTTTATTTGGCGTTGTGTAATCAGAGAACTCGACCAGTTTAATCTTAATCCCTTCTTTTTCAGCTTTTTTCTTCAAAATTTCCCAAGCGTCTCCATCCGTTCCAGTTACACCGACGCGAACTACTTTTTCTTTCGCTCCTGCACCCGTGTCTCCACTTGAGCAGCCGCTTAATGCTGAGACTCCTACAATCGCTGATAATGCAAATGCTAAAATTTTCTTCATTTTCTTTTCCTCTCTTCCTTTTTATGATCTGCGTAACAAGACTTTCGCAAAGTAGTTTCCTAAATTTTGAGCTATCTGTACGAGAATGATAAGTAACACGACCGTTACGAACATAACTGATGTATCAAAACGTTGATAACCATATGTCATTGCCAAGTCACCAAGACCGCCACCACCGACAAGCCCAGCAACTGCAGAGAATTCAATTAAACCAACTGTCATAAATGTGACACCTAAGATTAATGGTGCTAACGCTTCTGGTACAAGGATTTCAAAAACAATTCTAATTGGTGAGGCGCCCATTGCTTGCGCTGCTTCAATTACTCCTTTCGGAACGGAAACAAGGTTTGTTTCAACCATTCTAGCAATACCAATTGATGCGACTAACGTCATCGGGAAAATTGCCGCTGCTGTTCCAATCGTCGTTCCGATAACACTTCTTGTTAGTGGACTTAAGGCTACTAAAAAGATAATGAATGGTACCGGACGAATTGTATTAATTATGATGTTAAGAATAGAAAAGACCCATTTATTTTCTAAAAAGTTTCCTTTTCTCGTTACATATAAAAGTAAACCTAGAGGTATACCCAGAATTGTAGCAAATATAAGGGTTACAATTACCATTAAGAGGGTATCCCCCGTCGCATCTAGTATGCGCGGCCAAAATATACTCCAATCAACTCGCATGAGCTTCTACCTCCTTCAGCTGCACTTGCAGTCTTAGATGTTGTAATGCTTTTTGAATTTCCCTCTGCTCACCTTGCAACTCTACAAGAAGATTTCCAAATAGCACATTTTGAAGTTCAATAATATTTCCGTACAGTACATTTACATCGACGTTATAGTTTTTTGCGATATATGATAGTACCGGCTGTCCTGTCTCCTCACCAGTAAATGTTAGACGATAAATTTGACCACCATTTTGAATTTTCGCTAGAACACTTTCCGGTAAATGATCATTAATGACAGAACGTACAAAGTTTTGAGTCGTCTTTGTTTTTGGTTGCGTGAAAACATCAAACAGTTTTCCTTCTTCAATAACCTTCCCCTTCTCCATTACAGCTACACGGTGACAAATTTCTTTCACAACATGCATTTCATGTGTAATAAGAAGAATTGTTAAATTGTATTCTCGATTTACTTTCTTTAATAAGTTTAGAATTTCTGTCGTCGTTTCTGGATCTAAGGCTGATGTTGCCTCATCACATATAAGAATATCTGGCGATGTCGCAAGTGCTCTAGCAATGCCCACACGCTGCTTTTGCCCACCTGATAGCTGCTCTGGATAATAGTTTGCTTTATCTTCTAACCCTACAAACTTCAGCAGTTCATTTACTCTTTCTTTTATCTCATTCTTTGGTACTTTCGCTAACTTTAATGGATAAGCAATATTTCCAAATACTGTTCTTGAATTAAATAAATTAAAACTTTGAAAAATCATTCCGATTCTTTGTCTTAGTTTACGCAATTCTTTCGTCGATAATGATGTAATATCTTTATCATCTATTGAAATCGTTCCTGCCGTCGGTCTCTCTAACATATTTACTAAGCGTAATAACGTACTCTTTCCAGCGCCACTAAAACCGATAATGCCAAAAATTTCGCCTTTCTCAACTGATAATGTTACATCCTCCACCGCATGAACAGATTGGCCAGCTGATTCATACACTTTACTTACATTGGTAAAAGAAATCATTTTTTTCCCTCCTATATGCTGTAAAAACTTGAAGCAGAGCTTTCGAGGTAAAATAAAAAGTGCCCTCCTTCTTATCAACCATAAAGATAAGAAGGAGAGCACTTATATGTACTCGTTCACATCTTCTCATCTTCCAAGCCTTTATATGGCTTGCTGGAGTTAGCACGGTATTAAAAAACCCGTTGCTGAGGTATCGTAGGGCCAGTCCCTCCACCTCTCTGGATAAGAATGTATCGATTTAATTGTCGTTTAATTAATTCTCATTATAGAACTCAGAATAATAAGAGTCAATACATTTTTTAGAAAAATATTAATTATTCCTTTATTAAAATTTTCAGATGAATATTCATCTGAAAAATAGTAACTTTCAAGGTTATTTAAAATTCTTCTTCCTCATATTTTTAAACAGGAGAATCCTCTCTACGAATTGAATAAATTTATTTGAATATGAAACTCGGAGGAAGATAAATATATGAAAACAGCTCTTTTACTCGTCGATATTCAAAACGATTATTTTCCAAATGGAAAGATGGAATTGCGTAATCCAGTAGAAGCAAGCGAATATGCTAATCAGTTATTACAACAATTTAGAACAAACAGCGAACCTATTTTTCATATCCAACACGTAGCTATAAAAGATGACGCTACTTTTTTCCTACCTAATACAGAAGGTGTACATATTCACGAAAGCGTACGTCCACTTAGAGAAGAAACAGTTATAGTCAAACATTATCCAAATAGCTTCCGAGAAACTAATCTTCTAGAGCAATTAAAACGTTTTAATATTGAACATGTCGTTGTATGCGGGATGATGACTCATATGTGTATCGATGCAACAGTAAGGGCTGCATTCGATTTTGGCTTTCAATGTACCGTTATACATGACGCTTGTGCTACAAAAGACCTTTCTTTTAAGAACGCTACTATACCAGCTGTTTATATTCACAATACAATTTTAGCTAGTTTAAATGGCGTATATGCAAATGTAATAAGCACGCAAGAATTTTTAGCTACATAAAAAAACACTCCTTTCAGTGAGCAAAACCGAAAGGAGTGTTCCTTGTCGAACCATAGATTTTCTTTCAAATTGTATTATACAGGAAATTCTCAAAATGAATACTAAAAAATATGACTAATAAGTCAACTTTTCTCATTATTTTATTTCTGTTTACATGTTTATCCCGCTATTAATAGGTTTTAGCTCATTCTCTTCGAACGACGGTAATATATGGGGGTTCAATTTTAAAAGGAGCTCTTCACATTCTGTGAAGAGCTCCTCTACTATTTCTTATAAAGTTTCAGAAGTAGTTTTTGCTTGCATGTGAAGTGCTAAGTAATCAGGTCCACCAGCTTTAGAGTCTGTACCAGACATGTTAAAGCCACCGAATGGTTGGTAACCTACGATTGCACCAGTACATCCACGGTTGAAGTATAAGTTACCAACGTGGAAGTCTTCGCGTGCTTTTTCAATATGGTCACGGTTGTTAGTAATAACAGCACCTGTTAAACCGTATTCCGTATTGTTTGCAATTGCAAGTGCATGATCGAAGTCTTTCGCTTTACAGAATGCTACTACTGGTCCGAAGATTTCTTCTTTCATTAAGCGAGCATCTTCTGCAACGTCAGCAACGATTGTTGGTTGGATGAACCAGCCTTTAGAATCGTCTCCTTCGCCACCTGCTAAGATTCTACCTTCTTCTTTACCAATTGCAACATAGCTCATTACTTTATCAAATGCAGCTTGGTCATTAACAGGACCCATGTTTGTACCTAATACTGCTGGGTTAGCAACTGTTAATTCTTTTGTTAATTCAACAGCACGATTTAATACGTGATCGTATACATCTTCATGGATTACTGCACGAGAACATGCAGAACATTTTTGTCCTGAGAATCCGAATGCTGATGCAACGATAGACTTAGCTGCTAATTCAAGATCTGCTTCTTTATCAACAACGATTGTGTCTTTACCGCCCATTTCAGCGATAACGCGTTTTAACCAAATTTGTCCTGGGTTTACTTTCGCTGCACGCTCATAGATGCGGATACCTACATCACGAGATCCCGTGAAGCTTACGAAACGTGTACGAGGATGATCTACTAAGTAGTCACCAACTTCAGAACCGTTACCTGGAACGAAGTTTACTACGCCAGCTGGTAAGCCAGCTTCTTCTAATACTTCCATAAATTTCGCTGCTACTACAGGAGTTGTACTAGCTGGTTTTAGTAATACTGTGTTACCAGAAACTAAAGCAGCTGTTGTCATACCTGCCATAATTGCGAATGGGAAGTTCCAAGGAGAAATGATAACACCTACTCCTAATGGAATGTAAGAGAAACGATTATATTCAATTGGACGGCTTTCTACTGGAATACCGTCTTTTAATTTTAACATTTGACGACCATAATATTCCATAAAGTCGATTGCTTCTGCTGTATCAGCATCTGCCTCATTCCATGGCTTACCTGCTTCTTTTACAAGAATAGCAGAGAATTCATGTTTTCTGCGACGAACGATTGCTGCAGCACGGAATAAAATGTCTGCACGCATTTCTGGCTTTGATTTTCTCCAAGTTTGGAATGTTTCATCCGCTACTTGCATTGCTTTTTCAGCTAACTCACGGCTTGCTTTTGAAACACGACCAACAAGTTCCTCTTTATTTGCAGGGTTTACAGAAACAATTTTGTCCTCTGTAGTGATTTTTTCTCCCCCGATAATTAATGGATAGTCTTGTCCAAGATAAGATTCTACTTTCTTTAAACCTTCTTCAAACGCTAATTTGTTAGCCTCCACTGAAAAATCTGTAAATGGCTCATGTTTGTATGCTACTACCATTTTTTTAGCCTCCCCTTAGAAAAACGTTTACATTTTACAACATTATTCTACACGATAATTTAGATTTATTCAAATATTCCTAGACTTATATTTTAAAAATTAATAAATTTTTAAAATATAATAAAAAAAGAGATTCATACA
>NZ_JBEUTW010000222.1:0-4047 GCF_040492675.1 Bacillus sp. AP50 | reverse complement strand
GCTTTAGGGTAACTATGAATGAAGTGGTGTTGAATGATATGTTTCTTTCCATTCCATATAAAATTTTCTTTTTTTAACTCTATTTATTAAAGGAATAGTGCTGAAACATAGATTTGACTTTCTTCTTTTCGCTTTGTATGATTATCAAGTTGTTTTAGACTCTTCTCACTCTGTTGAAAATATTGTAAAATGAATGTGATATGAAAAGAGTGATTGAGGGGATTACTAGTTTGTAACTTTTGTAAGAAGGGATAAGGGTTATGTTAATTCGTTTTAAAAAAAGTTATGAAAAAATTGCAATGGGGCTTCTTTCGTTTATGCCAACTGAAAAAGATGTGAAAACATTACAATTGACAATGAAAGAATATGAAGCAAAAGATGATTGGCAATTGTATTTGTGGAAAGAAAATGAAGATTTTGTTGGAATAATGGGGATTGTAAAAAAAGAGAATCAAGTATTAGAAATTCAGCATTTGAGTGTGAACCCGTCTCACCGTCATGTGGGGATTGGGACGAAGATGGTTCAAGAGTTAAAGAGTAAATTTCTTGAGTTTACAATTTGCGGAAATGAGCAAACGGCAAGTTTTTGCGAAAAATGTAAAGGGCTAGAACAAAATATACATTCGTGAAAGCAGAGATAAGTAGTTTATTATCTCTGCTTTCTTTTTTGTAATTGTTCGTTTCGTTCAGTAATGACCTCTGTGCGATCACGCATAGTGTGCTTGTTTATAATATATTCACCTGGGATAGCATTCAAGTCTTTCCAAGAGAGGTTTTGTTTTTGACATAACTCTATGCACTGCTTCTCTAACGATGGATCTGATAAGGGTAAAAATAAAGGTAAAAAACGTTCTTTTTTATGGATAGATTGCAATCTTTCATTGAGCAAGGAAAGAAGTTGTACTTGATTAATTCCTAAACGTTGTAAAGGCACACCGCTTTTTTCTAAAATTGTGATTGCGCTTTTCATCATTTTTGTGGAACCATTCCAATTAGCACGTCTTTGGTGGTATAAAGAAACTGCGATTTGAATGAGACCAACTAAGTAATAATCACGATTACCTCTTGGTTTTGTTTTCCAATACTCTTCTAGTATTTCGTGGCATTCAAAATAGTCATAATCTCCATGGAAATGAATTAAAAATTGTATGTATTCGGTAGGATACATGTTTTCTCGCTCCTATCTAACGGTTATACATATAAGTGTATCATAGAAATATGAACAATAAACGACTAGGAGGTTTCCCCCTAGCCGTTATTGTTCATATTAGCAGAAGCAAGCTGCTCCTACAATAATTAGTAAAATAAACAGTACAACAAGTAATGCGAACCCACCGCTAAAACCACAATCAACGTGACCCATAGTTTTTTGACCTCCTACATTGTTCTTACTACACTGTTATCATATGAAGTGGTGGGCATGATGACATAGGCATCGGTCTATTTTTAATTAAATTTCTTAAAAAGGTTGGATAGAACATGAGTATGCTCTATACTTATGTTGTTATAGAAAAAATGTGGTGGGATGCTTTGTGCAATATAATTTTAAAGTAGAGGCTTTTGAAGGGCCGTTAGATCTATTGTTACATTTAATACATCGTTATGAAATTGATATATATAATATTCCTGTAGCAGATATTACAGAGCAATATTTATCTTATGTGCATACGATGAAAGAACTTCAATTAGATGTTGCAAGTGAGTATTTAGTAATGGCTGCAACGTTATTACAAATTAAAAGTAAGATGTTGTTGCCGAAACACGAAGAAGATGTACTTGATAACGGTGATGATTTTATAGATGATCCTCGTCAAGAATTGATGGAGAGGTTAATTGAATATAAGAAATATAAGCAAGTTGCTACTGAGTTAAAAGAAAGAGAACAAGAAAGAGCACAGCTATATACACGTCCACCAATTGACTTTACATCGTTGCAACAAGAAGAGGAGACAAGCTTACCTCTTGATGTTACGTTATATGATATGCTAGCAGCATTTCAAAAATTAATGCGCCGTAAAAAGGCAAAAAAACCTGTAACAACACGTATTACTCGTCAAGAAATACCAATTGAACAGCGAATGACTGATATTTTAAAGCAGTTAAAAATAAAGGGTGGTCGCCAAAGCTTTTACGATTTGTTTGTTGATGCTGAACGTGAAATAATGGTTGTAACATTTTTAGCAGTTCTGGAACTTATGAAAAATCAACAAATCATAATTGAGCAAGAACATAATTTTGATGAAATTTTCGTATCAAGCTCTAATAAATCTGCATAGAGCAAGTATGTGAAAATGGGATACAAACATTTTATCTCATGCTATGTTTTAATGTATCGTTTGGAACAAGAGAAAAAATATTGAACCGAACGCATTAATTGTGATTCGGTTTTTTGATGTGTATTTTTATGGGAAAATAGAAGGAAGGAGCTCGTGAAATGGATAGGAAAGAACAAAAGTCAATTATTGAAGGCCTTTTATTTGTTTCTGGTGATGAAGGGATTTATCCAGAACAAATAGCAAAAGTTCTTGAAATTGAAATGAATGAAGTAATTAATATTTTAGAAGAAATGCAACAAGAATGTGAAGGTGCAAACCGTGGTTTGCAAATTGTACAGTATGCAAAAGTATATCGTTTTGCTACAAAGAAAGAACATGCTTCATATTATCAAAAATTAATAGATACACCAACAGCTGCTTCACTCTCACAAGCTGCCCTCGAAACTTTAGCGATTGTTGCATATCGCCAACCAATCACAAGGACTGAAATGGAAGAGATTAGAGGAGTTAAAACCGATAAGGCGTTACAAACGTTGGTTTCACATTTACTTATAAAAGAAATGGGAAGAGCAGAAGGACCAGGGCGTCCTATTTTATACGGAACAACAAAAGAATTTTTGGACACATTTGGATTGAAAACATTAGATGATTTACCACTGCTTTCTGAAGAGAATGAACAAATGAATGAAGCAGATTTATTCTTCGGTTCCTTACAAGAGATATCGAAATAAAAGCTTAGCATTTTGCTAAGCTTTTTTTGTATATCAATTATTTACAGTGCCATACTAAATGAAAAAAGGAGACGAGTTATGAGAGGTATGCGGATTATTTTATTATTAGTTTCTGTTTTATTATGTTTTTCTTTAAATAGCGCATCAGCTAAAAGGTATATGATGTCCATTCATACTACGTCTCCTTTACATATGCATCGGCAACATCTTAGTAAAATGAAAGTGAGCTTTTTAAAAGTGGGGCAAGGTGACGCAACACTTATTATAATGCCAAATGGACAAACAATGTTAATTGATGGAGGACCTTATGAAGCAGGAGAGGTTATTATTCAGAAATTAATTGAGAAAGGGATTAATCATTTAGATGTAATTGTCAGTACGCATCCCGATATGGATCACATAGGGGGGTTAATTCCAATTGTAGAGCAAATGCCGGTATCGCTTATATTAGATAGCGGAAAAACATATAGTTCTCTTACTTATCATACGTATCGGAATAATATTAAAAAAAGAGGGATACCTTTCGTTTCAGTAAAGGAAGGACAATATATACCGCTGGATCCACATGTTTCTATACAAGTATTAAACAACGGGAAATCAAAAGATGAAAATAATGAATCCTCAATTGTTTTAAAGGTGCGATATGGAAAAGCGGATTTTTTATTAATGGGTGACGCGGATGTACGGACAGAACATGAAATATTAAAACAATTTGATGTCCATGCAGATGTGTTAAAAGTAGGGCATCACGGCTCATATACTTCAACAAGTGAAACGTTTATAAAAAAAGTGGAACCGCAGTTTGCTATTTTGTCGTACGGGAGTAGTAATCCGTATGGACATCCTCACCAAAGTGTAGTGAAACGCTTAAAAAGGCACGGTATAATGGTATATAGAACGAATAAACGTACAGTAGAAATGGAAACAGATGGTGAACATATTATGTTAGAGTCTAGCGGGTTAATGCCATTATTGAAGTGATTTCTAGATTAGGGGGCGATACTGTCCCTTTTTGGAAAAATGAATAATATATATTATAA
>NZ_JBEUTW010000221.1:0-18033 GCF_040492675.1 Bacillus sp. AP50 | reverse complement strand
AATTATATCAAAAATAAACATAACTAAACAGACTTGTAATAAAAACCCATAAAAATTAATATATGGTTATACAGTATTTTAAACTGTATAATGATTTTAAGAATTCCCCTTAAAATCAACTTACTCACATGCCTTTATACAGTAATTGTTCCCCAATTCTGTATATCAAAAAACCTTTCATTCATTTGAAAGGTCTTTTTGAGCCTGCACATATTCTTCTTTCGTATTTACATTTATAAACCAATCCGCATTCGCTTGTACATCTTCTCCAGAAACATACTTCACATTACATTGTGATAAAAGCTGGCCCATACTTCTTTTTTCTTCCTGAAGTAAAGCATAAATCTTTTCTTTCACGCGGTTATGATACGCCGCAAGTAGCGGTTGTTTTCTTCCATTAATAATAGGTACAACCGCATCATATTCATTGCTCGTTTGCTCTAGTAAAATGGCAAACCATTGATGCGAAACGTTTGGTGCATCGCAAGGCATAATAGCGTACCAATCTGCTTCTATGTATTCCATACCTGATACAATGCCCGCAAGCGGTCCATTTCCTTTATAGTGCGGAATGTCTTCTATAACAGGAACTTGTACGAATTGCTCTACTCGCTCTTTTATATCAGTATGGCTAATTACTACAATGTCTTGCAAAGTAGTTCCCATCACTTTCACAATATGCTCAACAAAAGTAGTTCCCTTCCAAATTGCTAACGCCTTCGGCTCACCAAATCTACTCGACATACCGCCCGCTAATACAATTCCAGCATACTTACTCATTGGCGATGCAGCTCAAATGTAATATGGCCTAATTCCGGTAAAATTAATTTATTCATCGCAAGTCGAACCGCTCCGCTAGACCCTGGCATCGAGAAGACTACTTTGCGCCCAATTGTACCACCAATCGCTCTACTTAACATTGCGCTGCTTCCGATATCTTCTAAATAACTAATCATACGGAACAGCTCACCAAATCCAACAATTTCTTTATCTAATAACGCTGATACTGCTTCAATTGTGACATCGCGTTTCGTAATACCAGTACCGCCATTTGTTAATACAACATCTACATCTTCCTTATGATAACCAGCTAACACCGCTTGCTGAATACTTTCTTTATCATCTTTTACAATTTCATAAGAAGTTACTTTATGTCCCGCTTCTTTTAACAATTCATGTAATAGTTGTCCGCTCTTATCTGTTTCTTCCGTACGTGTATCGGAAATTGTAACAATCTTGCAACGCACTTCTTTTGGAGCTTGTTTTTTATGTTCAGTTACACTCATTTTTTATCTTTCCTTTCTTAAAGACTTTTCTTCATTTTATCATACATACCTTTACACAATTATGTATGAAGCCAATCATGCGCCATGATACAATATAAGTATACTAACCCACAAAAAGGAAAGTGTACTTTCTTATACTCCTAGACTACACATCTTTAGCTACTCTTTATATTTTCTACATAATAGAATTCAATTTTAAAACTTGTACTAAAAAATAAATTGGAGGTCTACATTGTATGGAACTTTATAAAAAATTAACAACAACATTTATCCTCTTATTCATCGCTTCAATCACTGTCGGCTTTTCCTTAAAAGGCGCAATTCCATACGCTACATTAGTAAGCATTATATTCGCGACACTATTTTTACTAAGTAGTGCCTTTTGCGCAAGTAAAGCACGTCAAATGAAAGGTTGATTACATATGTTCAAAAAGAAATCAATCTTTTGTAAATCATGTAAAACAGAAATACAAACGTATGAAAAAGCGTGGATTCATATGCCCTTTCCGGCGAATGGCATGACAAATATGAAAAAGTATATTGAATTAGAAGGACAAATTTATTGTAGTTCGTGTGTTGAGATAATGAACAAAAACCAGTAAATACAAAAGGGGTGTTTACATTGTTTGAATCCAACCGTATCCAGTTACGAAAGTTTTCCGAAGATGATATTCTAACATATTATAAATGGCATAATGATATAGACGTTATGAGTTCAACTACACTCACTCTTGATAAATATTCCTTTCAAGACACAGAAAAACTTTGCCGGCAATTTATTCATTCTTCGAACTCTAAGAGCTATATCATTGAAGAAAAAGCTACGCATCTTCCAATTGGTATTACTTCTTTAATTCATATTGATTCTTATAATCGAAACGCTGAATGCATTATTGATATTGGTAAAAAGGATTACTGGGGGCAAGGTTATGGGCAGGAAGCTTTAACCCTATTATTGGATTATGCATTTTTAGAATTAAATTTACATCGCCTTTCTTTACGAGTATTTTCTTTTAACGATAGAGCAGTTAAATTATATAAATCACTTGGTTTTCAACATGAAGGAACTTGTAAAGAAGCTATATTCCGCAACGGCACTTGGCATGACATTGAACTCTTCGCTTTATTCCAACGTAATTATAAATAAAAAAAGCTTTGCGCTCACCGCGCAAAGCTTTTTTTCATATATTATAGACCAGCTTGCTCTTTTAAAGCTGCAGCTTTGTCTGTACGTTCCCATGATAGATCTACATCAGTACGTCCGAAGTGGCCGTAAGCTGCTGTTTGTTTGTAAATTGGGCGACGTAAGTCTAACATTTTAATAATACCAGCCGGGCGAAGATCGAAGTTGTTACGAACTAGTTCTACTAGTACGTCTTCAGATACTTTACCAGTGCCGAATGTATCAACTGAAATTGATACTGGTTGTGCTACACCGATTGCGTATGCAAGTTGTACTTCTGCTTTTTCAGCAAGACCAGCTGCTACGATGTTTTTCGCAACATAACGAGCTGCATATGCTGCAGAACGGTCAACTTTCGTTGCATCTTTACCAGAGAATGCACCGCCACCGTGGCGAGCGTATCCACCGTAAGTATCAACGATGATTTTACGTCCTGTTAAACCAGCATCACCTTGTGGTCCACCAATTACGAAGCGGCCAGTTGGATTAATGAAGAATTTCGTTTCTCCATCCATTAATTCTGCTGGTACTACAGCTTTAATTACGTGCTCTTTTAAGTCGCGATCGATTTCTTCCCATGTAACATCTGGGTGATGTTGTGTAGAAATTACGATAGTATCAACACGTACTGGTTTACCATTTTCATCATACTCAACTGTAACTTGCGTTTTTCCATCTGGACGTAAGTATGATAATGTATCATCTTTACGTACTTCAGTTAAACGGCGAGCTAATTTGTGAGCAAGCGAGATTGGAAGTGGCATTAATTCTTGTGTTTCATTACATGCAAAACCAAACATTAAACCTTGGTCTCCTGCACCAATTGCCTCAATCTCAGCGTCAGTCATTTGACCTTCGCGTGCTTCTAGCGCTTGGTCAACACCCATAGCGATGTCAGCAGACTGCTCATCGATAGATGTTAAAACAGCACAAGTTTCTGCATCGAATCCGTATTTTGCGCGTGTGTAACCAATGCCTTGAATTGTTTCACGAACGATTTTCGGAATATCTACGTAAGTAGAAGTCGTAATTTCCCCCGCTACCAATACTAAACCAGTTGTTACAGTTGTTTCACAAGCTACACGTGCATTTGCGTCTTTTGATAAGATCGCATCTAAAATTGAATCAGAAATTTGGTCACAAATTTTATCTGGATGTCCTTCAGTTACAGACTCAGATGTGAACAGATGACGTTTTTTTGTCATGTGGTAAACCTCCCTACAGTAATTGTATATATTGTACGGAACTCATCCTTAATTTGCCACAAACTGCGACATACATTTATTCTCCCACACAAGCATACAGAAAAACCTTTCCTACTTTACATAGAGGAAAGGTTTAATTTGCTACTTGCATACTGCTTTTTGCCCTTCGCTCTTATCGTTCGAGACCTGTAGCCTCGCACAGGTTTTAGCACCTATTCACCTGCATTTATCAATACAAGTGAGGTTGCTGGGCTTCATCGGGCCTGTCCCTCCGCCAGCTCGGGATAAGAGAGTATCCGTCCCAACCTATACTAAAGAAATGATATTCATTTGTCAATTAATATTCACATTTTCCTGAAAGTTTTTCTCAATACGCCTGAAATGAAATATTAATAAGGAAATAATGCATTCACACAAACAAAAAGAAATAAATAGTATACATTATTTATATAATTGTGTTATACTCTTGTTGGGGATTACGAGAAATATTTCATTAAATGAAAAGGATGGTATATAAATATGAGTACTGTGAATGTCCAAATTGGTTTACACGAATTATTGAACGGAAGCAATGCACAGATTCAACTAAGTGTTCCGCAATTAGTGGAAAAAGTATTAATGCGAAATGAAGGGAAATTAACTTCTACTGGTGCCGTTTCTGCTTCAACAGGAAAATATACAGGACGTTCTCCTAAAGATAAATTTATTGTGAAAGAAGCATCGGTTGCTGACAAAATTGCTTGGGGAGCTGTGAACCAACCGATTTCTGAAGAACATTTTAATAAATTATATACTAAAGTTTTAGAATACTTAAAAGAAAAAGAAGAGTTATTCGTCTTCAAAGGATTTGCAGGCGCTGACCGCAATTACCGCCTACCAATTCAAGTTATTAACGAATATGCATGGCACAATTTATTTGTACATCAATTATTCATTCGTCCAACTGAAGAAGAATTAACGACTCATGAATCAGAGTTCACAATTGTTTCTGCACCGAATTTCAAAGCTGATCCAGCTGTTGACGGTACAAACTCTGAAGCATTCATTATGGTTTCATTCGAAAAACGCATCGTATTAATTGGTGGTACAGAATACGCTGGAGAAATGAAAAAATCAATCTTCTCTATTATGAACTTCTTATTACCTGAACAAGATATTCTTTCTATGCACTGTTCTGCAAACGTAGGTGAAGAAGGCGATGTAGCATTATTCTTCGGTTTATCTGGAACAGGTAAAACAACATTATCTGCTGATCCAAACCGTAAATTAATTGGTGATGATGAGCACGGTTGGTCTGATAACGGTGTATTCAATATTGAAGGCGGTTGCTACGCGAAATGTGTAAACCTTTCTCACGAGAAAGAACCACAAATTTTCGATGCAATCACATTTGGATCTGTTTTAGAAAACGTTATCATTAATGACCAAACGCGTATCGCGGACTACAACGATACTACTTTAACAGAAAATACTCGTGCTGCATACCCTATGCATGCGATCGACAATATCGTACTGCCAAGTGTTGCTGGACACCCAAATACAATTATTTTCTTAACTGCTGATGCATCTGGCGTATTGCCTCCAATCAGTAAGTTATCAAAAGAACAAGCTATGTATCATTTCTTAAGTGGTTACACTAGTAAACTAGCAGGAACAGAGCGCGGTGTTACTTCTCCGCAAGCTACATTCTCAACTTGCTTCGGTTCACCATTCTTACCACTTGATGCATCTCGCTACGCTGAAATGCTTGGTGAAAAAATTGAGAAACACGATGCGAAAGTATTCTTAGTAAACACTGGCTGGACTGGTGGCGAATACGGCGTTGGTAAACGTATGAACTTAGGTTACACTCGTGCAATGATTCAAGCTGCATTAAACGGTGAACTTGCGAAAACTGAAACAGCTAAACATGACATCTTCGGTCTTGAAGTTCCACTTCACGTACCAGGTGTACCTGACGAAGTGTTAATGCCTGAACAAACTTGGGCTGATAAAGCTGCTTACAAAGCAAAAGCAATCGAACTTGCAAATGAATTCAAAGCTAACTTCAAAAAGTTCGACAGCGTATCTGAAGACATTATTAACTTAGGCGGTCCAATCGCTTAAATTAAAACTTTCTGTTGGAATAACCCTTTACTCATATGAATAAGTGTCGTGTAACCGTAAAGTTTCGCGTACTCACCGACAAAACCCAATGCGGCTTAACGGTTACACACACTTACATAAAAAAGAAGCTTACGTGAAAACGTAAGCTTCTTTCTATATCTTATATAAAGTGAAACGCTAATCTCTTCATCTGTGACCTAGATTATAAAATTACAGCTTCGAATATATACATTATATCCCTACTGGGTTTCACATCGTATGGGGCTAAAAAAGGCCCTGACCGCTTCTATCCGTGGCTGGATCATCTATTCCATCTAAAAAGAAGTCTTTTATCTTTTTTAGCTCTTTGTTAGTTCTTTCTCATCTTTCATGCTATAGTATCCTAAATTAACAACAATTAAGAAATACCCACCCAAAATCCCTACTGCAAATGCCCACATAACCATGTGGTGCTCAATTTCGTACATAATAATAGCACCCAAAATTGCAGCTGCAAAACGGTTAAACATACCGAGTGTCGGTGCTTTCGTCTTCTTTACAATACTATCTCCAAGCTTCTCAATTCGTCTCCCTAAAAGCCAAACGCAATACATACTTACAATAAGCCCAATTCCAGCACCTAGAAAATGAGCTGAAAACGGCGTTAACATCCAGCCTAGTAAAAGAAAACCTAGTAAATAATACGATTGAATTTTAAACGATCTTAATGACATACTAATCATGCTGTTCTCCTCTTCAGTAATTTTTATCTATCCAACAAAAAATTTCTTTCAAATTCATATTCCTTAAATCCATTTCACTCAAATTAAAAACAACATAAACAGTATGTTTATGTTGTTTAAATATTTTTAGGAAATAATATTATACAAGATTTCAAACATCATATTCTCATATTTTGTGACGGTTTTTCAAACTTTTTTCGTCCATTTATGAAAAAAATGATATCAATCTATGAACATACGGATATGATGTAATAAGCACACAAATAAAGGGGGCGTCTAATGATTTATTTTTTAATGGCTCTCATTCACCTCATTATCCCTGCACTTATTGGACTTTCATTGTATTGGTACACGAAAAACCATAGCATTTTTTACGCTGTCCTCGGTGTTCTTCTTCCAGGTATTATTCTTATTACACTCTTCCGTATTCCATTTTTAAACTTAATTCCACTTATTACTGCTATCTTATTTCTCATCTTCTTACCAAAAATAAAAAAATAGGAAAGCAGATCATAGGTGATCTGTTTTCCTATTTTGATATAGGTTCCCCTGCAATAGAATGAACTTTTACTTTCTCCGATTTCACAAACCATAGACCGACAAAAATGATAATTCCACCGATGATTTGTTGAAACGATACATATTCATTTGCCCAGACAGCTGCAAATAAAACCGCTACAAGCGGCGTTATATACATATATACCATCGTATGTGACGCCCCAATTTTTTGAACACCAACATACCACATTACTAGACCAAATACTGTTACAAAGAAAATAGAATATAGTAAAGCAAATAGTGTCATTCCGTGAGTAATGTGAAATAGCATGACAAACACATGTGGACCACTTAACAATAATAGCGGAATCGCACCCACTAATGCAGACCATGCTGTAACACGTAATGCTGAATATTTTTTAATTAATGGTCCTGCTAAAACAGGATAAAGCCCCCAGCATATTGATGTAATCAGTCCAATTCCATTGCCATAAAAAGAACTAGTAAGCGAATGTCCTGCTACTAAAACTAATGCTGCACCAACAAAGGCAGTCATAGAACCGATTAACTTTCGAGAAGAAAACTTTTCTTGTTTCAAGAAAATCGCAAATGCAGTTGTAAAAATAGGTGAAATAGAAATGAGTAAAGAGGCATTTGTAGCAGATGTATATTTGACAGTTTCCATAAATAACGTTTGATACAGTACAATACCTACAATGCTAACGATAATTAATCTAGGTATATCCTTTCGCTCCATATAAACCGACTTTTCAATAAAAAAGGTAAGGAGTAACAGAAGCGGTGCCGCCGCCATCATACGAAGTGCAGTAAACTCAATTGCTGTAAATTCTAAAAGTCCATACTTCGCAATTGTATAGTTAATCCCCCAAATAATAACAACACTTAAAATTAACAACTCAATTCCCCATCTTCTCATGCGTATCCCCTCCGCAAAGAAGATTATACAGAAAATTCAATCACATGTACATTTCATTATGTGAAAAAATCTTTTTACTTTTGAAACGTTTTGGTAAATGAAATTATATCGGCGATTTTCTGAATATATCGGCGCAACTCCATTTATATCGGCGATTTCCCAAATATATCAGCGCAACTCCATTTATATCAGCGATTTTTTCAATATATCGACTTATCAACAAAAATCGACAATAATAGCGACTTATAAAATAAAAAAGGTGATTCCAAAATACATTTTGGAATCACCTTTCCTTTACTATATTCGAACGTGTAACTTCATATTTGGATTATAAAACTGGCTTGGGCTCTTCAACTGAAAAGTTCCTCCACCTTCATGCCAATCAACCGTTAACTTATCGTCCATAAATACAAGCTTTGTACGATCAGCGATAAAGTTCATTGTGCTTGATTCAATATCCACATCGCGCTCATCTTTCTCTGCTACAGCTACTAAATCGATGATTCCGCTCATGACACAACCGCAACCCTCATTATCGTAAAATAACTTTATATATTTCGCTTCACTTGGAATCGTATCCATAATCTTTTTATATGCTGCTTCTGTTACAGTAACGTACATATGTTAATCTTCATCCTCTCTTCTCTTATCATTCATATATTGTATCACCATTTTTCTTAAAAGTTATATACAGAAAATTAAGACTAATATACAATGTATGTGATAAAGTTTCAGCAATCGAGCTTTTATGAGTAGTTCATGCAGGAGAAAGGAGGTTTACTATCCGTGTTCAAACTACAACGATATCCTATGTTATTAGGTCTATTTAGTAGTTTCTTCATTTCTAGCGGAATGCTATTACAGCATGTACTTCCCTATTCTCCTTCTATTAGCTGGATCCTAGGTTTTATTTGTTTCCTATCCGCTTCTTATTTTGCTACGAAGAATACAAACAACTCATAAAGCAAGAATCATCTTAAGGAGGATTATCAAACATGCCAGCCTTAAAAAAAATAGAGCAATCACTCGATCACTTATTCCAAATTGAAAAATACGGAAAAGATAGTGCCTTTAGTCGATTTATCCCAGCCGTATATGATCCTATCAAATTTCCTTGGCAACAATTTTTCGAAGCAAATTTTGTAGATTTATTTAACGGCCTTATGATGCACGGATCTGAAAATGTAAACAAAGTATTTTTAGCTGTATTCCCTACAGATGACGTTCTTGAAACATTCATTTCACAATCCACACCTGGTGATTTACTCTTTATGCACCATCCCCTTGTAATGGAGTGTGGTGATCCGCTTGGAAGATCCGGTCGCGGTTTCATACCAATTCCTGAAAAATATTTGCAAGGAATAAAAGAAAAACAACTTTCTATATATACATGTCACGTACCAATGGATTTTCATCAAACGCATGGAACGAGTATTTCAATTGCAAAAGCATTAAACGCTACTGTAGTGGACGACTTTGCATATGGAGGTCCAGAACAAGAACCAATTGGCCTTATTTGTGAAATAGATGAAACATCAACAGAAGCACTCCAAAAACATCTAAAACAACTCTTCCAGATTCCTTACACAGACTTCGAAGGTAAACGACATGATTCCATCAAAAAAATCGCAATTATCGCTGGATGTGGCGATGTTGTATCTTTAATGAAGGAAGCAGAAGAAAAAGGTGCTGAAGCATATATTACAGGAGAAATCCATTGCCATATCGACAATGATTACGGCCGACATAAATACTCGCTCATTATGGATTATGTAAAAGAAACGAATATGTCTCTAATTGGTGTGTCACACTCTGCCTCTGAATATTTAGTGAAAGAGACATTGATGTATGATTGGTTTAAAGAAAATTTTGATGTGGATGTTATTTTGCTTCCGCAGGAGAAATGGTGGTTATAAATTTTTAAAGAGATAGCTAATTTAGCTATCTCTTTTTACTAAACTTAAAATTTCATGAGGCGTTTGAAAAATATAATCAGCCACCTCGAATCCTTTCCTTGTTTTCGCTCCCCACAGGGCTAAACCAAATTTTGCTCCCGCTTGTTTTGCGCATTGTAAGTCATATACTGAATCACCTATGTATATCGCTTCTTGTGCATCTATATTCAATCTTTTTAGACATGTCACAAGTGGCTCTGGATGTGGTTTATGTTTTATTGTATCTTCTACACAAATAGAGTGTTCAAAATATGAATGTAATCCAAATGGCTTGAAATCATTGATAAACTCTTGGCGTGTTTTTGAAGTAACAATACCTGTTCGAATCTTATATGAAGATACTATTTCAATCACTTCCGCAATTCCTTTAAATACTGTAATTTCATTCTTAAAATCTGCCATATTACGTATCCATTTCTCATGAACTGCTTTCATATTTTCCACACCAATTTCTTGTAACGCAGCCATACCAGGAATACCTAATGCAAAATGTAGCTTTTCTAATGAATAATTCATCCCTTCATCTCGCAACGTTCTCTGTAATGAATATAAAACTGCTTTTTCCGTATCTAACATTGTTCCGTCAATATCAAATATAATTCCCTTCATTTTTGCGTCCCCCTTTACTTCACTCCAGTGATTAGCTCAATTCCATATTCTTTCACTACTCTTTCTAAATTGCCGGGAATAACATCATTCGTAATAATTGTATCTATTGATTCTAATGACAGTGCCTTAAAGTTTTGACGTTGATTCATTTTTGTCTCATCGGCAAGTAAAAACACTCCATTCGTTTGTTTAACAATTTGACGCTTAAAATGAATATCTTCCTCATACGCATAATAAACACCATCTTCTGTAAGGCCGGGTGATCCAATAAAAACTTTATCAAAATGATAATCTTTTAGTTTCTCCATTGCAGAAAAACCCGCCATATAACGTGAGTGTTTATTTAATTCTCCACCCAAAATATGAATATTTACATTCTCCATATCCATTAAATGATTTACTGTATCAATTGAATTTGTAACAACCGTTATATTACTTGCTGTCAAAAATGAAGCCATACAGTTAACAGTTGTTGAAACATCAAGATAAATAATTTCATTATCTCCTACAAAAGAAGCAGCTTGCTTTCCAATAGATATCTTATATTCAATTTCTTTTTCCTCACGATTTACATAATCCGATATTTTACGGTGGAAAGATGATAAAGCTACACCACCATGAGTTCGTATTATTGTTGTTTCATTTGTTAACTTTACAATATCTCTTCTTGCTGTATCTCTGGAAACTTGAAATAGCTCACACATCATCTTCAAACTCATCGTCCTATGTTCATTCAAATAATCCATTATTTTTATTAAACGTTCCTCTTGATTCATACTCTCACCCATTTCCATTTACTTTTAAGTACTTTTAAGTTATTTTAAGTATATCACAACAAAATAACTTAAATAAACCTTAAAATAACTTAAAACGGAAGTGAGAAAATGCTACGTACAATTATTTTTGATTTTGATGGCACACTAGCTGATACTTTACCTTTATGTTATTACTCGTTTCAAAACGTTTTTTGGCAATTTGATAATAAAGAAATTACTGAAGCAGAGATTCTTTCTATGTTTGGTCCAAGTGAAGTTGGTATTATTCATGAGAACTTACTTTCTGAAGAAAAAGAAGTAGCAGTTGAAAGATACTATGAATGTTATGAAGAAAAGCATCATGATTACGTAAAGCGAAATCATGAAATAGTAGACCTTTTAATACATTTAAAAAAACAAGGGTTTCAGTTAGCTATCGTAACTGGAAAAGCAAAAAGAAGCCTGGATATTTCTCTAAAAGCATTAGGATTAGTTTCTTTCTTCGACTGTATAGTAGCTGGAGATGATGTAATGAAGCCAAAACCTGACCCTGAAGGTATTCTTCTTGTATTAAATACATTAAATGTAAATGCAAACGAAGCAATTTTTATTGGGGATAGTGATGCTGACATACTTGCTGGAAAACAGGCAGATGTACGAACGATTGGCGTACAATGGTTACCAAACTATCAATCTGCTACATTTACTGTGCAACCAGATGATTTTATTAAGAAAACAGATGATTTTCTCATCTCATTAAATACTAGATTTTCAAAATATAGAAAGGAGAACGTATATGTACCACTTAATTGCTTTAGTTGCGACGGCAGACGCAACAGCAGTTCTAACGGAAACACCAGAACTATGGTATTTTCCATTAAACCAACGGATAGCGGAGTAGGACAAATTCAAGTATTTAATCCTACTCCGGCAGTAGGTTCCGCTACTGTAACTTGGACTAGTATTACAACTGGAAACCCAGTTGCAAGAGGAGATGCTATATCCCTTTATATTACCCCTGGAATTACTGCAAGTGCTGTATATTCTATTTTTCTAATCACTGACATATAGCAATTCATTTCATAAAAAAAAGACCCGAGATTCGGGTCAACAAATAGAAATATAAATGAACTACAACAAATAACAGACAAAGCCATTATATATTTTTCATAGTAAAACATCCATTATTTTCTTTTTACACTATCAATATATTATTTTTCGTTATCGTCCTCTTTTTTAGAACGTCTACCTAAGAAGAACACAAAAACATTACTTCCAAATAAGTGATGTTTTTTCTATTTAATGCAGTGGTAACATAACCTCAACCGTTGTTCCAACCCCAACTTCACTTTCAAAACTCATTTTACCATTGTGGTCTTTAATAATTTTTTCTGTAACTACTAAACCTAGACCAGTTCCTGTTTCTTTCGTTGTATAAAAGGCTTCATTTAACTTTGGAATTTTATCTTTTGGAATACCACATCCCTCATCTTTCACTTGAACGATGATTCCATCTTTTACAGTAACTTTAATCGTAATTGTTCCCCCAACTGACATTGCTTCAATTGCATTTTTGATTAAATTAAAAAAGACCTGTTTTAATCGTTTTTCATCACATGTAATGGACGGTAAGTCTTTACTGTAAATACCTTGTATGTGGACTCCTTGTTTTAAAGCAGGCTTTTCCATAACTCGAATAACATAAGAGATAATTTCTTGTATGTTATGAGTTTCTGATTCTAGTGATTTAGATTTCTCAAATCCACTAAGTTCTGTAGCAATTATATGAATCCGATCTACTTCTTGTTTCATAATATCACTATAAATTTTATCCTCTGGATGCTTGTCGGCTTGTTTATTCACAAGTTTTTTTAAGTTTGCTAAAGGTCTTCTAATCTTATAACCAATAACCGTTGCCATTTTTCCAACAGCTGCTAGTTTTTCTGTCTGTTTTATTTCTTTGTCCATCATCTCAAGCGTACGAACGTAAGACTGAACCCTCAAAAATATAATCCAACATATAATAGTAAATACACTATATAATGCCATTGGGATTAAAACGAGAGAAGATTGAATAATGATTCCTGTAAGAGCGTACTTCCCGACAAGTATCGCTGGAACTAACCAGAAATATCTTTTGTTCACAAAGATTGGTGCGAACAAAATAAAAAATACTTCTACTATATTTCCACCGTCAAATTCCGCATCGCTACCATAATAAATCATAATGTTATGGATACAATCTAATACATTATAGCCAATTAGAATAATATACTTTACCACAAAAACATTCTTCCATTTCATAAAGTATATTCCACTGCAAAACAATACTACCGTCAAAAAGTAAAGCCATAAACCTAAACCATCTTCAAACTTTCCTACGCCTTCTTGCTCTCCCGCGATTAAAGGTACGATAAATTCATAGGCAAGATCATACACAAAAAATATAATAAAAAATAAACTTAAAAATACTTTCAATGCCTTTATTTCTTCATTTTTAAATATATAGCCTTTATTCATATGGTAACTCCTAGCTTTTCTTCCACTTGGATTTCAGTATTTCCACACTTCCTTGGGAGAATGATGTCTATTCTCGTTCCAGTATCTCTTTCACTTGAAATATGCAGCTCACCAAGGTGCTCGGCGACAATTCGATTCGCTACCGTAAGTCCCAGACCAATTTTATCTTGTTTCGTTGTATAAAAGGCTTCTGTAACACGGGTTAAGTTTTCTTGCTTAATACCATGACCATTATCGATTACGCTGATTATTACATATTCTTTCCCTTTATTCTCTAATTGCAAATGTAATATGCCACCTTGTTCCATTGCCTCTAAAGCATTTTTTATCGTATATAAAAAGACTCCTCTTATTTTTCGTTCATCACATTCAACTTCTATTGTTTTTTCTTCCACATTAGAAATAAACTGCACGTTTAATTCATTCATTTTTCCGCGAAGACTTGTTATTACTTGTAATACAATTTTTCCTACATCATGTTTCTTATAAATAGAAGGTTTGCATGTAGCAACTTCCATCAACTCACTTATCATATTATTCATATTTTCTATTTCAAAAATCATACGTTTATAAATAGGATCCTCTTCATGCTTCTCTCGTTGTAATTGCGTAAATCCTTTTAATGAAGCCAGTGGATTTTTAATTTCATGTCCAACAGTCGCTGCCATTTTTCCGATTACTGCTAATTTTTGTGATTCACTAGCAATCGCAATACTTTCCTTTACGGCTGAAAGATATTGTAAAAATCGATTTAAAATGATATATGCAACTATTAACATAAGTGTACACATAATAAGGAACATAAATGCTTTTATTTCCTCTAATACAAATAAATAAATTAAATATTTTCCTACAATAGAGGAAAGCAAAAACACATAAAATTTTTTATTTAAAAATATGGGTACAAAGAAAATGAGAATAATTTCTATTATATTTGTCGCATCAAACGCCGCCTTATTATAAAAAATATACGAAACTATATTAGCGATTTCTATCCCTATGTATGCAAATATCCATGCATATTTAACAAGGTTTGCCTTCTCTTTTTTCAGTAAATATATATTCACGCATAGTATTGCTACTCCGCAAATAACTTGCCATATTATGTTGTATCCCTTATCCATTATTGATTTATCTTCTAATACGATTGCATAGAAAATTTGATATACAATAACAATGACATATAACACCCATAAAAGGAGTTTTGCATTCCTTTCTTCTTCTTTATATGATAGAAAACTTTCTTTCACTTCAACACCCCTTCAAAATAACATCTCAAAGAATACCATTTATTATAATAAATGATTTTCATAGACAAACAAAGATAAATCGAACATTTGAGGAAAATCGTACCAAAAACGCAATATATTTAGACTATATACAGAGCATAAAATCTATGATCATTAATACGTATATTATGGAGGATGTTTTATATAGACGGCCTAAAAAGTAAAACAAAGCTTTTAGAATGGAGCCTATTGATAGAACAGGGGGAGTTTTATGTTTGTTACTGTCGAGAAAGATGTGCATATTTTTGTGCAAGACGTTAATCCTGGTCCAGGTAGTAAGACTGTTTTCTTCGTTCACGGATGGCCTTTAAATCATCAAATGTATCAATATCAACTCAATGTTTTACCAGAGCATGGCTTTCGTTGTATCGCCATGGATATACGAGGGAATGGGCAATCTGATAAGCCATGGACTGGTTACACGTATGATCGATTAGCCGATGATATCGCAATTGTTCTAGAAGCACTCCAAGTAGAGAACGCTACATTAGTCGGTTTCTCAGTTGGTGGTGCTCTTTCTATTCGCTATATGTCTCGCTATCATGGGCGCCGCATTTCTAAGCTCGCATTAATTGACGCTGTCTCCCCCTCTTTCGTTAAAAATCAAGAGTCCCCTTACGGTGTACCGAAAGAACAAGCAGATGCTCTCATTAATCAAATGTATGCTAATTCACCAAAATTTTTAAATGACGTATCTTTATCCTTTTTCAATAGAAACTTAGGGGCTGCAACCCTTGAATGGTTTTCTTATCTCGGTATGCAGTCCGCTTCTTATGCCCTTATCAAAATTTTACAAGCAGCTGCAAATGAAGATGTAACGAAAGATTTAAATAAAATTAACGTCCCAACAAAAATCTTCCACGGCGTTCACGACCAACTAATTCCTTACAAAAGTGCTGAGCTTACGCAACAACGAATTAAAAATTCTCAGTTACATGCTCTTACAAATAGTGGTCATGGTTCACCAATCGATCAAGCGGATGAATTAAATAAAGAACTGATAAAATTTTTACATGCATAACAACTGCAATACAAGAACGAAAGTTAATATAATAGTTTTTTCACAAAACATAAAATTCACATATTTCTCACAAATACACAAATAAAACGATTACATTTTCATATATACTAAATGTACAGGTAATACTCCCTAAACCCAGCTTGTCTGGTTACCCCGTTAAATACTATGAAAAAAGAACTTGTATCGTTATACAAGTTCTTTTTGTTTCTTTTATTTAAAGAGGATATCTGTACTATATTGATTTCCAACGAGTAAATCATATTGGAGCATTTTATATTGCTCTAACATTTCTTTTTGTTTCTTTGTTAAATCATTGATTACTTCTCCATTTTTATCAACTTTTAATTCATCTCTAAGCACTGGTATTTCCTTGTAAAGTTCCGATAAAAATTGATAAAATAAGGATTTATTTAATCCTGCATAATCAAAAATAAGATTAGAAAAATGAATTGGGCTTACTAAACCTAAATTATCATTTGGCATATCAAAGTTTGCATACATTAATAGCGGCGTTTGCGCCATCGCTAAACGTTCACTCGGTGTTTTTTCATTCGTTATATACCCGTTTTCTTTATAAAAAGATTTATTTGTTCCTAGTGATGGAAGATGATCTCCAAAGAATACTAATAATGTAGGTCTATCTAAATTATCTAGTTGCTCTATTAAATATTGAAGTGCCTCATCTGAACGTCTTAACCCTTCTGTATACGTCTCTAATTCTCCCTTTGATTCTTCATTTTCTAGCCCGCTAATTTCTATTAGGTTTTCACCAAATCGGCCCTCTGTAAATGGAAAATGATTTTGCATCGTAACTGCATGAATAAATGTAGGCTGTTTTTGTTCCTCTAACTCAGCAATTATCTCTTTACTCATCGCTAAATCACTAATATAATCTCCATCAATATCCACATTTTTCATCGTGTCCTCTGCATTAAACTTATCAAATCCTAACACCTTATATACATCATCACGTTTAAAGAATGTGCGACCAAATGAATGAATTGCACTTGTGTAATACCCTTCTTTTTTCAACGCCGTAGGGATTGATGGAATTTCTTTCTTATTTGTAATAACCTGCTGATATGGTATAGAACCTGGCTTTAACAAACTCATTGAATAACTTGTTAATGCCTCAAATTCAACGTTCGCTGTATTTCCCCCAAATGTAGGAGAAATAGTTTGTCCCCCAGGAAAGTTTTCTATATAATGATGCAAATTTGGTACAGGATCTTCACTAAAAGAAAGGTTGGTTACTTTCGTCGGATCCCAAAACGATTCACTCATTACAAAAATAATATTCGGTTTCTCTTTTTTCTTTTGATTCCCTATATTTCCACTATATTGTTTTTTTATATCGTTTGCTATTTGAAGCATATTTTCTTTAGAATAATTTTTTGGTTTTTCCATAACTGTTGTATCTAAATTGCTAATAAACCCCAGTACAAAACCATTTGAAGCATAGTTCTCATTTTGATTCCACAAAACAAAATCTACACCTGATTTTTGAAATACTTTATTCATAAATGTATTCGCAAAATTACCGTACGCATATAGAACAAAAATAGATCCTACTACTAATAAGGCTCTTATTCCTAGATGAATCTTTACATTTTGAATATACCTTCTCATATATATCCCTGCTACAATACAAGCTACGATACTTACGATAATGACAAAAATATAACTCCAACTAAAATAGTCCATCACCATCGGTATAACAGATTGCATATGCGTAATTTGTGTGAAATCAGAAGGATATAACGGATCACCTCTGAAAATAAGCTTCAAATAATTCACAATACATAAAATGACTAACGTACAGCTCGTTAAAACCATACTTAGAAAAACCTTACCTATTAAATTATATACAAGAATATATATTGCATAAATTACTACAAAACTTAATATAAACTGCATATTATAAAAGTAAATCCAATTCATTGCCTC
>NZ_JBEUTW010000220.1:0-25486 GCF_040492675.1 Bacillus sp. AP50 | reverse complement strand
ATCCTAATGGGCGTAACAGATGTTTTCTCTTTTTTTAGTCGTTTCCACTTTACGTACCAGTAAATTACTCCTTGTAATAAGATAAACTCTAAAAGAAGAAATGAGATCCAAAAAGAATATAGGGAATATAAATGTAAAGTAGGATAAACATAATTAAGTAAGTAACTTGTGAAAATAAAAGTAATGACTGAAAATAATTCACCTGTGTATAGATAGGAAAGTCTTTTTTCTAGGGTGCGTTTCATGGTTTCTCTCCTTTTATAATGACTCATATTTTAAGACATGGATGGCTGTATCCATAACTTTGCAAAATTTGCCCAACCAAATGAATCAATTGTTACATTTTTTAAAGAAGAAGGGTATGTTTTTCTTTTTAGAACGTGATAGTTAAATAAAATGATGTGTTCTGCTTGTAAAAACTCTTCAATCTCATACATGAGTTCATAACGCTTTTCTTTATTTTCTTCTAGTAAAAATGTATCTAGTAAACAGTTAATTTGTTTTTCGTAGTGCGGGTCCATGAACCGATTTACGAAGCAACTTTTATTTTTAAATACATTTAAGAATGCAATTTCATGATTGGCAGCAAATACTTCTCCCATGAAAATAATATCAGCATGTTTATCAATAGAGCGATTCATATAATCTGAAACGGGAAATGGGTGAAGCTCTACTTGTATACCTAAACTTTCACATCGTTCTTTTAAGAAATATGCGTCATTTGCACTATCTTTAAATGCGAAGAAGTAAATATGTATCGTTTCTCCATTATATGTACTCTTTTTCAAATACTCTTTTGCCTTTTCTAAAGAGTAGGATCTTCTTGTTGCAAGGCGGCTTCTATCAGGGAAAAAGCTTGATGCAGCAATTGTCCGTCTACCCTCTATGTTACGAAGTATCATTTCAACATCATATAGTTCTCTCCAAGCTTTTCGAAAGTAAATGTCGTGATGAGGACCAGGTTTTTTAAAGTTGAAGCTAGCATAAATACAACCTATTTCTTCTATTTGTATATTATGCCTTTCATTTTCCTCTTCGTTTGGTAGTTCATAATCAGCATCTATTTGCACATGGTCAGGAATACCCCAAAATTCAATACGGTCTAATAACGCGCGCTCTTTAAAATAATGGATGAACGCTTCGAGTATGATATTATCTTCAGAGTAATGAGCAAGTTTGAAAGGTCCAGTACCTATATAATGATGATTTTGAATACTCGTATCACGCGGTAAAATTGCGAGCTGCATTGAACTTACATAGTGTAAGAAAAATAAATTTGGTTTCGCTAAATGGAATCGAATTTGTAGTGGTGATGGCGTTTCAATTTGAACGATTTCTTCTGTTAACCATTCGAAAGGAGAGTAAACTTCTTTTAGTCTTTCAAATGAAAATTGTACATCTTTAGAAGTTAAAACTGTTTCGTTATGAAAATATACATCCTTTCGTAAATAAAAAGTCCACGTAAGCCCGTCTTCACTTAATTCCCACGTATGCGCAATGTGAGGCTCCATTTTTTCAGTAACATCGTTATAGACGACTAATGTATCAAAAATTTGACTCGTAAGATGGCTCTCTGTAGTTACAGCCACAAAAGCCGGATCTAATGGGAATATCTTTCTCGATATAGGAATCTTTAATACGTCGTACATATCATTTGAAGGTTCGTATCCAAAATGATGATGTAGTTTATTTTCTATCTTTTTTTGAAGTGCGAGGGGGAGGGGTTCTTTTAAAAGAAGAAAGATATCTTTTAATTTTTCTTGCGCTAACAGTTCATCTGTATAGGACTCAATCGCTTCTACGAAATTATGTATAAATAGAATTTCCGTTTTATTTCCGCGGCCTCGCCCTGGAGTCCAGCTAATTAATTGCTCCTCGCTCATTTTCTTTAATAAAATCTTTACGTTTTTCGTACTGCAATATAAAACATCCGCTAATTCTTGTAAGCTATTTCGCATATGTTGTTGATCTTGTGCATGTAGTCTTAGTCTAATGTAATAGTCCATAATTTTCATATATACACTTCCTTCTATCATAAAAGGGGAAACTCTTTAGAATATTCTAACCTTTTTCTTCCTTTTTTTCAAAGTAAAATAAGTAAGCATAAGGAGGGGAAACAATGGGATTTTGGAGTATGCATCGAAATATAAAAATTAGAATTATAACATCGTTTTTAACACGTACTGTGTCCACGATGATTTTTCCATTTATGGCGATTTATTTTTCCATAAAGTTAGGTAGTGCGATTGCTGGTGCGTTACTACTTATTAATGTCATAGCTTCATTAGTAATTGGTTTATACGGTGGATATGTTGGAGACCGGCTTGGGCGTAAAAAGGTTATGATTATCGGTCAAAGTATACAAGTCATTTCCATTGCTTGTATGGGAGTTGCGAATTCAGATTATGTTGACTCACCGTGGTTAACATTTATCTTTATGCTAGTGAATAGTTTAGGATCGGGACTTATGAATCCTGCGACAGAAGCGATGTTAATTGATGTGAGTACACCTGAAAATCGAAAAGTGATGTACAGCATTAATTACTGGGCTATTAATTTATCGATTGCGATTGGAGCGATATTTGGAGGATTACTATTTGAAAACTATAGACTACAATTGTTTATCGTATTAACGCTTGTTGCCATTATGACTTTATATGTGATGGCTGTGTATATGGAAGAAGTGTATGTAGCACGAAAAACGATGGAGAAGAAAAATGTATTAAAAGATATGGCAGATAGTTATAAAGTCGTGATGAAAGATAAAGCATTTTTAATTTTTTGTGCAGCAAGTATATGTACATTGTCTTTAGAGTTTCAAATTAATAATTATTTAGGTGTTCGCTTGCAGAAGGAATTTGAAACGGTGCACTTTTTATTCGGGAATGGTGTTACGTTTGATTTAACAGGGATTCGCATGTTGAGCTGGATTTCTGCAGAGAATACAATTTTAGTTGTGTTATGTTCAGCACTTCTTATTAAAATGCTGAAAAGCTTCAACGATTTGAAAATTTTATATGTAGGTTTATTCATTTATACAATTGGATTTACAATACTCGGAACGAGCAATAGCTTATGGATTTTATTAATTGCAGGGCTTTTCCAAACAGTAGGCGAGATGATGTATGTGCCAGTGCGTCAATCTATTATGGCAGATATGGTGCCAAATGAGGCAAGAGGTTCTTATATGGCGATTAACGGAATGGTCTTTCAAGTGGCAAAAATGAACGGGGCATTAGGTGTTATGCTAGGTTCATTTATTGCATCTTGGGGTATGAGTGCTCTGTACTTTATCGTTGGTATGAGCAGTATTTTATTATTTATGAAGGCGATAGGGAAAGAGAAGTATGAGGGGGAGGTTTCTCAGATTGGATAAAACGATATGAAAAGCGATGCTAGAAATCGCTTTTCATATGGCTTTTAAAACGGATCAACTTCAGCTAAATCAGGATTGCTATTTGGGTTTGTTAATAAGACTTTCAGCTCACCTACTTCAGAGAGCGCAACGAGGATATAACCACTAATAAGGACGACGAGTCCGATGACCCTTAATGTTTGCAGTGTAATATCACGGCTATTGTTTTCGGAGTTGTCTTGGGGCGTTGAAGGTGGATTGTTATTCATAAATAAGGCTCCCATCTTTTGAATTTATATATGTGCGAAATCATTATTTAACTTATGGATAGGAATTATATAGTCATTTTCACTATATGAGAACTGCCTATGAAAAGTGATAAGGAATTTTTGGGCGAGAAAAGAGGGGAATCCAAAAGATTATTAAAACTGAACTTTTGGATTCCCCTCTTTTTATTTATCTTGCTATTTGTGGTGGTCGGATTTCCTGTAAACGACCAGTTGGTGAGGGCTAATGAATCAGTGGGGGGATGAATAAAACCCCACTGATTCATTATTTTCATGTAAATAAAAGGAGGTTAGTTAACCAAAGTAGTTATCCTAATATACGCAACGATTCTTCAATAAACGCTGGGATGTCCTCTGGCTGTCTACTTGTTACTAGCTGATTTTGACATACGACAACCTCTTTGTCATGAAAGTTCCCGCCGGCATTTTTTAAATCGACTTCAATAGATTTATATCCAGTTACATCACGTCCTTCAAGTGTTTGTGCAGTGATGAGTAGCTGAGGTCCGTGACAAATAGCGAAAACAGGTTTTTCCGCATCCATAAATGCTTTACTAAAGCGAACAAAACGTTCATCGGCACGAAGTATATCTGGAGAAAATCCACCCGGTATGAAGAGGGCATCAAAGTTCTCTGGAGAAACATCATCAATACTTTTATCAATCACGACTTCACTTTTTCCTTGCTTACCGTGTACCGTTTTCCCTTTTTCCATTTCAATAGTTGTGAATTCATATCCCTTTTGTTTAAAAGCTTCTACTGGCTCTGTGTATTCTGTATCCTCGAAATAATCCGTTATTAAAATAGCAATTTTTTTACTCATTCTAATCCGCTCCTTATATTATATTATCGGCTCCAGAATCTTCCTTGGGCAATGCCTTCTATAAATGATTCAATTGAAGTATTTGTTAAGTTGTAAACTCCTGCTCCATCCAGTTTAATCTTACTATGGTCCAAAGCATGAGGATTACTAAGGACATGAGCTATCGGTTTAAAATGTTTAAAAGTAGTTTCTGCAAATTCTAAAACAGGGGGTTGAATGACAGACTCACTACTAAACACTAATACTGCATCAAAAAGGGAGGAGTCTGTTGTTGTATAAGTATCAGTTACTTTAATGGAATCATTGAACTGATAAATTTTATTATCTATGATACTATAGTTAATTCGGTGTTGTACAAAAGCTTGAATCCATTCGGACAGAAGTGAGACGCTTGGGTCACCATTTAATAGAATTGCAACATTTTTGGAATCAGATTTAAAAATAGTATTGGACATACTTAGTGCAGGTGATTTTGCATCTGAATTTACTTCGTGATTTTCCTTAGGTAAAGGAGCTCCAATAATGTTAGCGACTTCTTGTGCTAATTGACGATCGACGTGGTTTAAGAGAGCAATTACATTTGCCTTCACCATGTCTGATTTACACTTCCCAACTTCAAAGCAAAAAGCTTCTTTTATGTGCTGCTTTTCAATAGGGCTCATACTATTGTAGAAAAGTTTAGCCTGAGAATAAAAGTTAAGAAAGCTTTTACTGCGACCTCTAATTTTATGCCCATCAATCTTTTCTTGATAATGTTCATATCCTCCTTGTTCGGCTTGGACGGTTGCAGGTTGATTGTTATTTAATCCATTAGGATGATAGCTTGTTTGACCGCGATGAATCTGCATTTGATGCATACCATCACGTTGATTATTATGAAAAGGACATACAGGCTGATTAATAGGAATTTGATGGAAATTAGGGCCCCCTAAACGAGATAATTGTGTATCTGTATAGGAGAATAATCTTCCTTGCAGAAGAGGGTCATTTGAAAAATCAATACCTGGTACGACATGACCAGGGTGAAAAGCTACCTGCTCTGTTTCAGCAAAGAAGTTATCAACATTTTTGTTCAGTGTCATTTTACCAACTAATTTTACGGGAACTTCTTCTTCTGGCCATAATTTCGTTGGATCTAAAATATCAAAATCAAATTTATGTTCATCTTCTTCTGGAATTAGCTGTAATCCAAGCTCCCATTCAGGATAATCCCCTTTTTCAATTGCTTCGTATAAATCTTGACGATGAAAATCAGGATTTTTCCCGGCAATCTTTTGAGCTTCATCCCATACTAATGAATGAACCCCGAGGGTAGGTTTCCAGTGAAACTTTACGAAATGGGCTTTTCCTTCTGCGTTAATGAGTCGAAATGTGTGAACTCCAAAACCTTCCATCATTCGTAAACTACGCGGAATAGCTCGGTCGCTCATTTGCCACATGACCATATGAGTGGACTCAGGATTATGCGCAACAAAGTCCCAAAAGGTATCATGAGCGCTAGCTCCTTGAGGAATATCATTATGTGGTTCTGGTTTAACTGCATGGACAAAATCAGGAAATTTAATAGCATCTTGGATAAAGAATACCGGCATATTATTACCCACTAAATCATAGTTTCCTTCATCTGTATAAAATTTTGTGGCGAATCCGCGTACATCTCTTACTGTGTCGTTGGATCCTTTAGAACCTTGAACGGTTGAGAACCGTACAAATACAGGTGTTTTCTTTGAAGGATTAGTAAGAAAATCTGCTTTCGTATATGTTTCTAAAGATTCATAAAGCTGAAAATAACCATGAGCGCCAACCCCGCGTGCATGAACAATCCTTTCGGGAATTCGTTCGTGATCAAAATGGGTCATTTTCTCACGAAAGTGAAAATCCTCCATTAAGGTTGGGCCTCTTAAGCCCATCTTTAAAGAAAATTTATCTTCAGCTATTTTTACCCCTTGATTTGTTGTTAAAGCATGTTTGCATTGATTGTCAGTAACGTGATGCTTCAATTGTTCCGTTTTTTTATTCACAATATAGGCCCCTCCTTTACTCTGTTAATTAATAGATACCCTTTTTATTAGGTCGTAAACATGTATTATCGTTTTTGTATGTAAAAATCATAAATATCGGTTGTTTCAGTGATTCTTGTTTGAGGAAGCAAAATAAAAAAGCCAAGGATAATTTATTTTCTCCTTGGCGTTTAAGATATTTCTTTTCGTTAAAACGAAGAAACGCGTTGCTTCGTTTTTGGTACAATAATAAATTTGATCCAGAGTAACCCGACAATCATAATGATAAGGCTATGTAAAAATTGACCTGTAGCAATGAGTATAACACTCGAAAATACAATGAGTTGAATACTTAGCAATATAAAGATTAAGCTAAGAAATTGCTTCATCCTTTCTTCAGTATGGGTTGGATATAATGCTACAATAATATTTCCCGAAAAATATTTCCATAGTGAACGAAGCTGCATAGAGATCATATATAGAACGATGTAAGTGATAGCACCTTTTACGTATATATTTGGTATGAAATATAAGGCGAAAGCACCGATCAATCCTAAGCGAATATATATACCGAAATAATCATTTCCACGTAAAAATGCTAGTGTATGTAAGTAGAAGAAAGTTGCTCGTTTTTTATGTAATAAAGGTTCAATCCAATTTGTAAGCCATTTTCTTTTATTTACTTGTTTATTCAGTTGCGGAACATCGGTGAAAATGCTAGCAAATTGATAAAAACGAACGTTCATTTTTTCTTCTTGCTCGATTATGTAATCCCACGGTATTCGTTTTGTAGGCTGTTTTTTCGTATATAGAAGTAGGAAAGCAAGTAGTAAGAGTAGTCCGCCCAATATGAGAACATTTGCGGAATAAAACAGCATGTAAATGATTAGGGCGTTACAAGTAATACGAATGATCAGCCATATATTTTTTTCGTGACTATCACGCCACATCCAATGTATGTACATGTTCCAGGCTTTCATAATCATTAACACGATAAAGATTGTACATAAGAAAGGTACCGTTAATTGCAATGATTGCATAGCAAGTGGAACGAGAATAAGGAACGTAAATAACAATGGGAAAAGCTGAATGATGTAATTGTATAGAAGAGATTTTTTGAAATAAGATGTTAATTTCTCTTCTAGTGCTAGTAAATAGACAGCATCAGGTTTTTGAATAAATGTACGGATAGGGCATCTCGTTATAAGGAATGTAAGTACAATCGTTATAATTATTAAAGATATTCCTTTAGAAGGAGATGCTTTTAGAAACTGAGCATAATAATATGCGCCAACGCATGAAATAAAGATAAAGCTATATAGTAAACCGTTAATCATACGTGCAAAGTATGTAATGATATTTTGAATATGTTGTTGGAAGCGACTGCTCCATAGCGATTCGATTGACATGTTTTTCACCTCTTTGTTCTATTATATATGTTTTACAAAAGAAAAAACGAGCAAATTGCGTTATGCAACTTGCTCGTTTTTCTTTTCGTTATTTTTTTTCTGATCACGATTCATTAATGGATAGAAAGCAAATCCAATTACGAATAAACCAATTCCGAGAAGGAACGTTTTTATATCGGATGCGCCAGTTTTAATAACCCATAGTGCGTAGCAAAGTGCGATAACTGCGACTATGCCATCTGTAATTCTTGCCCGCATTTCATTTTTATATGTTTCACCAGTTGCGACTAGTTTTAACTGGAAGATTGGTGAAACGAGATATGGAATGAGGTAGGCCAGTGTTGATACGGTAATAACGAATGTATAAGCTTCCGCAATGGTTCCTGATAATGTTGAGAATAGGAATACTTGCGACATAATGTTTGTTAATCGTAATGAGTAAATTGGACTTCCTTTTTTATTTGTTTTCGTGAAGAAGGAAGGGAAGAAACCTTCTTTTGCTGCTTGATAAGGTACTTCTGAGCTTAATAAAATCCAGCCTAAGATAGAACCGAACAGGGAAGTAAGAGCAAGTAATGCCATCAGTTTCCCGCCGCCGTGACCCATTGCAGCATTTAGTGCATCTGCTAATGGACGTTCAGAAGCTTGTAATTTATCAACGTGAAGTACACCCATTGTTAAAATTGTAATTCCTAAGTAAATCGCAACTGTAATAAGTAATCCCGCAACTGTTGCACGTTTTACCGTTTTTGGAGAAACAGCACGGTTTGATAAAAGAACGGCTGATTCAATTCCGATAAACGCCCAAAGCGTTGTAAGAGCAGCTAAATTTACTTGTGAAAGAAGACCATGTGATGCACCTGATTTATCAATCATCGGTGTGTACCATTGTCCAAACTTAGAAGCTTCGAATGCAAATAACGTAACGACGATGAATAAAAGGAATCCAGTTACTTTCGTTGTTGTTGCTAAGAAGTTTAGTTTTCCAGCTCCGCTTACACCGTTTGTTAATATAATATGAGTTCCCCAAAGTAAGATGGAACAAATCGTAAATGTAATTAGTTTTCCGACTTCTACGTTAAACGAGCCGATTGAAAATAGTAGTCGCGTATCTTTCATAATTGGGAAGAAGAGTGATAAATATCCCGCAAATGATGTAATGATGGCAACGTTACTTGCCCAGTTTGCAACCCAATATCCCCATACCATACTGAAGCCAGCCATTTTTTTCTTTTTTGGTGTTGAGAATAAAGCATATGCATGACTTTGTGGCCCTGTCGTTAAATCAGGACGACGAATTGCTAAATTACCGAAAACAAGAGCTAGCATTAAAACACCAAACCCTGTAGTTAACCAAGCTAAAGTGACACCGAGTGGGCTTGCTGTTTGTGCCAACGTACTTGGTACCATGAAAATACCAGCGCCAACCATGTTACCGACAACGAAAGCTGTTAGTACCCAAAAGCCCCATTTTTTTTGTTGCATAGAAAAATACCTCCAAAGTTAGTATAACCAAGTCAAGCGAGGAGATATGTATGTCTTCCTGAGTCAGGAAGAGAAGTCCCAAACAAAACAAAAAAAGCACGTAATCTGCCGCTACATGCTTTCTATCTTATAAGAAACCCACGACATACCTCTCGATAGCTCTCCACAAACGAAACGTTTGTGACAGTTCTGCACTTATTAAATGCAGACCCAGCAAGCGTGCATGGTGGACACGACTTACTTCGGCAACCATTCCTTTCTCATTCCTTCATCAATGCCACTACATCTCCTGAAATGATACTCTTAATGATTGCAACCTCTACCTCACCGAGATACGAATGAGGATTTAAATATTAAATTAACGTCTTTAAGAGTAACAAATGAATTTTTATACGTCAATGGATATAGTAATAATCAGATTATAGAGAAGAGTTTGTGATTAAAAGTGAGTTAGGAGAGGCTGTAACGATTATTAGTTCTGCAGAAGAAACAGCGATAGAGTTAAGTACCATTTTACAGCACAAAGGAATTTTGTCTGACAATCTGAATCCGAAGCATCGCTTTTTTACAACGGGATCTGTTTTATCATTTGAACATATTGCTGAGCGATGGCTAGGGTATCAAATTTCTGTAGAATGTGTACATTTGCCTATGAAAAATGCGTGTATACATAATTAAGATTTAGTAAATTACTTTTTTAAATAAATGAGGTTCGTTTCATAAGAAGGAAAGAATAAGCTTTGAATTGAAGTGTTTAAGGGCAGTTCAATTAAAGGGGAGATTGGATTATGGAATTATTAAGATCTCAATTATTTGCTTTAGAGTATATTTCAAAATATGCAGAGAACGAAAAACGTGGGGCTAAAGCAACGATTAATCATATACTTAAAATGTCTAATATTACAGATGAAATATTTGAAGAAGCTGTCGCTAATTTAAAATCTCATGCAAGGATTGCTTTACACTTTCATCCAGACAGACTAGATTCGAATATGAAAAGTGTTGCTGAAGCACTGTTTGAGCAAGGAGTATATAAAAGTCAGTTTGAAACATTGCTATCTAATGGAAGCGTATCTGCTTACCCTGGTGGTGAACGTGACCTTTGGGAAAAGAGAATATTTGGAGGAGCATATCAATTAGAAGGCGTAACAAATGATCAACGGCCAAAATATGGAGCGCTAAATTTAATGTTACATCCAGATGGGCCGGCTCCGCGTTTTGGTTCATGTTATTTTCTCTTATCTCCAAAAGTTTCTTCGCGCTCTACATATACGTATTTAGATTCGCATCAAGATCCGAAAGAAAAGGGGACTTATGAGGAGTTTGATATGATTTTAGCTGCTCTTTTGGAAGAGACATTTGTAAGAGATTTTGCAATTGGTGAAGGAAATTTGACTCCAACAATATTAATTAATCATTTACTGGCTAACCTGAAAAGGCCGTTTATAGATTTAGTAAGCAAAGAGCCAGCCCGTAATCTTAATCATTATATCGAAGCGCAAATTCATGGAGAGATTTCTCTTAAAGAAGACGTAGAGGTGCTTGTTGCAGATCCTTCATTTAAGGGTACGGATGTAGGAAGAGTTTTAGAAGAAATTTGCCTGAAGTATGCGATTGATTTGTATTGGCACATCGGTTTTGTACTTATGGTAGACGAAGTTCCGATGGATTTTAGAGGTTCAAAAATGCCATCTTTAGCAAGACGCATTGCACGGAATCATTGCATCGATGCAAATATAATTGGCTCTGCTGTAGTGGATTTGAAACGCAATCCATTATCTTGGAGTGATCGTGGAACTTATGAAGAAGTGCTTCAGGAATTAAAATTATTATGGCATGTTTTAGTTCGATTTGGAAAACCAAATCGGAAGTAGAACGAAATACTCCGTTTTTCGGAAGTATTTATATAGAAAAGAAGCTGATCTAAAAATAGATCAGCTTCTTTTTATAAGATTAAACTAAGTTTAATACAGTTACTTTTTCACGTGTCATAGACTCAAGGCTCTTACGAATACCTTGTGCGCCCATACCTGAACCTTTTACACCGATGAATGGGAAGTGGTCAGGGCCGCGCTCTGTGCGTCCGTTAATTTGTACAGAACCAGTTTCGATTTTGTTAGCAATTGCAAATGCTTTGTTAATGTCTTTAGTGAAGACACTTGCTTGCAGACCGAACTCTGATTTGTTAGCAATTTCAATTGCTTGTTCATCTGAAGAAACACGGATGATTGGAAGGATTGGGCCGAATGGCTCTTCCCAAGCAACTTTCATCTCTTCTGTTACGTGATCGATTAATGTTGGGTAAATTAAGTTACGCTCACGTTTGTTACCGATAACGATTGTAGCACCTTTTTCTACAGCGTCGTCAACTAAACCTTGAACGAAGTCAGCAGACTTGTCGTCAATTAATGGAACGATTGTGCTGTCTTGTTCTGGAGATCCAACTGATAGTTCAGCTACTTGCGCTTTTAATAAGCTAACAAGCTCGTCCGCTACGTTTTCGTGTACAAGTACACGTTTAATAGCTGTACAACGTTGACCAGAGTAAGAGAATGCACCGCTTACGATATGGTTTGCAGCATCTTGTAAGTCAGCATCTTCACGAACGATACCAGGATCTTTACCACCAAGTTCTAATACAAGTGGAATCATTGAAGCTTTTTTCGCTAAATGTTTACCTGTGTTTGTACCACCTGTGAACGATACCATATTGATGCCTTCGTGCTCTACTAAGTAGTCACCAATTACAGAACCGCGTCCTGTAGCTACGTTTACAAGACCTTTTGGAAGGCCAGCTTTGTGAAGTGCTTCAACCATTTTAATACCACTAATTGCACCTTGAGTTGCTGGTTTGAAAATAACAGCGTTACCCATAATTAATGCTGGTGCAAGTTTTGCAGCAGATAAGTTTACTGGGTAGTTAAATGGTGCGATTGCTAATACAACACCAAGTGGTGCGCGTTGGATAATCGCAAGTTTAGATTTTGTACCGCCCGGGAAGCTATCGCCCATCATGCTTTCTCCGTGCATATGTAAAGCTTCTTCGATCGTGTAACGAATGAAGTCAGCTGTACGAACAACTTCTTTCTTCGCATCTTTATATCCTTTACCGACTTCTTTCATAATGATATCGGCAATTTCATCCTGCATATTTACGAGCTCATCAGCCCATTTATATAAGTATTTTGCGCGATCTTGTAGGGAAGCTTCAGCCCATGATTTTTGAGCTTCTTTTGCAGATGCAATTGCTTCATCCACTTCTCCGCGAGTAATTGCTTGTACTTGTCCAATTACTTCGTGTAAGTATGGAGATGGAATTTCGATTGTTTCTCCTGAAGAGCTTTCTCTCCATTCTCCGTTTAAATAAAATTTGTACGTATTGCTAGTTGTCATGATTAGTCCTCCTAAAATAGCAACTTGTAAGAGTGAGTATAAGGTGATTGTAGGGGGTTTGATAACATTTTTCAAATGAAATGTTTGTGAAAACGATTTCTTATTCTTTTTTTATTTTGTATGCCCTTTCTTACAGAACATTCCCTTATTTCAAAATGGTGTATCATATATTTTTATTTGAAGTGTGAAAAAATAATTGACAGAATACTCAATAAAGTTGTAAGATTATAAATGGAAAATAAATGAAGGGGGTGTGCGTAATGATTGTAATCGTAAATGTAATGGGCTTAGCTCTGTTAAATGGCAGAAAACATTCATATCATTACGCAACCCGTACGGATATATAGGGCATCTTTGTCTTATAAAAAGCGTACGTTGCGTATATCGTAACGTACGCTTTTTATGCATTCCTGTGCATATCGTCAAGCGGCGGTATGCTTTTTTTTGTTTATTTTCCCTTGTTTAGTTCCGATAAAAAACTTTGGAAGGTGGAAAAATGTGATGAGATTGTATGGGTTACGAAATGTAAATGTGATGGGTCTGGATAGTGGATAAAGAAATGAGAGGTAAACGAGAACGAGAAGGGAGAGGTTACATTGTTATCAGTATTACTAAAGTTAAAATGGTTTTTTAGGGAGCACTGGAAGAGATATAGTATTGCCATTGGAGCTCTTTTAATTGTGAATATAGTTGAAGTTATTCCCCCGAAAGTGTTAGGGGTTACGATAGATAATATAAAAACAGGAACGTTATCGAACGAAGCAATTATGCAATCTATTCTTATTTTAATAGGGGTTACAATCGTTGGGTATGGTCTTACTTTCGTATGGCAACATCAATTGTTTGGAGGTGCATTTGTACTTGAGAAAACGATGCGCTCTAAATTTATGGGGCATTTACTTAAGATGACGCCGACTTTTTATCAAAAAAATCGTACTGGCGACTTAATGGCGAGGGCAACGAATGATTTAAAAGCAATCGCTATGACAGCTGGTTTTGGTATATTAACGCTTGTGGATTCTAGTTTATACATGCTTACGATCGTTTTTATGATGGGATTTACAATTAGTTGGGAGCTTACATTTGCAGCGCTTATTCCGCTTCCAATTATGGCGTATGCGATGAATATATATGGAAAGAAATTGCATGAAAGATTTACCGTTGCGCAAGATGCGTTTGGTGATATGAACGATAAAGTGCTTGAATCAATCGCTGGTGTGCGTGTTATTCGTGCATACGTACAAGAGAATGCAGATGAGGAAAGATTTCATCACTTAGGAGATGACGTCTACGAAAAAAATATGAAAGTAGCGAGAATTGACGCATTATTCCAACCAACTGTGAAAATGCTTGTTGGCCTTAGTTATTTAATCGGTTTAGTGTACGGGGCATATCTTGTATTTCAATCAAAGGTAACACTTGGTGAACTTGTTTCATTTAACGTGTATTTAGGGATGATGATTTGGCCGATGTTTGCAATTGGTGAATTAATTAATGTTATGCAAAGAGGAAATGCTTCGCTTGACCGTGTGAATGAAACGTTAGCGTATGAACCAGATGTAAAGGATCCGAAACATCCAAAGCTTGTGCAAGAGCCGGATTATATTCAGTTTGATGACGTTACCTTTTCATATCCTTCATCAACTGAAACAAATTTAAAAAAGGTTTCGTTTACCTTAAAACAAGGGGAGACGCTTGGGGTTGTCGGAAAAACAGGAAGCGGGAAAACGACGCTTGTACGTCAGCTTCTTCGTCAATATCCACTTGGAGATGGAGATATTGCAGTTTCTGATGTGACATTAGATAAAATGACGAATGAAAATGTACTCGGCTGGATTGGTTATGTACCGCAGGAGCATATTTTGTTCTCAAAAACAGCGCGAGAAAATATTTTATTCGGAAATAGGGAAGCGACTGAAGAAGAACTAGAGAAAGCAATTGAAATTGCTGCGTTTAAAAAGGATTTAGAGTTTTTACCAGAAGGGTTAGAAACGCTCGTTGGAGAGAAAGGTGTTTCTTTATCAGGAGGGCAAAAACAAAGGATCTCGATTGCAAGAGCTGTTATTCAAAATCCAGAAATTTTAATTTTGGACGATTCTTTATCAGCTGTAGATGCTCGTACGGAAGCAGCGATCATTGAAAATATAAGAACGGAAAGAAGCGGAAAGACGACGATTATTACGACGCATCGTTTATCAGCAGTGCAACATGCGGATTGGATTCTCGTTATGGATGAAGGCGCAGTTATAGAAGAAGGTACGCATGCTCAGCTTATCCAAAAGGGAGGCTGGTATGCCGAACAGTTTGAAAGACAACAAGGTGAAAGTGAAAGTGCGGATAGTGGGGTGAAAATATGAGCGTTTCAAAACGATTGTTTCAATACGCGATGAAAGTGAAAGGGACGATTTTTGCTGCGATGTTAATGTTATTTATTTTCGTCATCGCAGAGCTTGCTGGTCCTTTCGTCGCTAAAACGATGATTGACGATCATATCGTCGGGATAGAGAAACCTTGGTATGAAACAGAACAGAGTGAAGATGCTGTTTCGTATAATGGGGCTTTTTATAAGCGAAGTGATCGCTTTGAACAAGGCGAGAAAAAAGGAAAAGAAGTACGCGTGATGCAAGTCGGTTTTCAATATTATTTTGTACCGAATAAAGTAAATGTAGAAGGATCACGTACTGTAAAAGGGGATATGATTACCGTTCAAAATGGTAAGGCGGTGCAAGTTTATAAAGCGAAAGCATTAACGAAAGAAGAAGTATTTGCATTTTATAAGCCAGAAATAAACCGTCTATTATTACTTGGTGGTGGCTATTTTGCTTTATTAGTAGTCGTATCATTATTTGCATACGGAAAGCAGTTCTTCTTGCAAAAGGCAGCGAACAAAATTATTCAAATTATGAGGGAAGATGTTTTTTCTCATATTCAAACGTTGCCAATTCGGTACTTTGATCATTTACCGGCGGGGAAAATTGTTTCGCGTGTGACGAATGATACAGAGGCCATTCGTGATTTATATGTAACGGTGTTGGCAACATTCGTTTCTAGTATCATCTATATTATTGGGATATTTGCTGCGCTATTTTTATTAGATGTGAAGCTCGCTTCATTATGTTTATTAATTATCCCAATTTTAATTGTTTGGGCGATTCTTTATAGAAAATACGCGTCTGTATACAATCATAAAATGCGCTCTCGTTTATCTGATATTAACGGAACAGTAAATGAATCCATTCAAGGGATGCCAATTATTCAAGCGTTCCGTCAAGAGCGTGAAACGAAAAAAGAGTTTGAAGAATTAAATGGCGATTATTTTAAGTATCAAAATAAAATTTTGAATTTAAATGCAGCAACTTCTCATAATTTAGTATCCGTATTAAGAAATATCGCTTTCACAGGTGTGATTTGGTATTTCGGTGGCGCTTCATTAAGTGCTACAGGCGTCATTTCTCTAGGGATACTGTATGCGTTCGTTGATTATTTAACACGATTGTTCTCACCGATTACAAATATGGTGAATCAGCTTGCTAACTTAGAACAATCGCGTGTTGCATCAGAGCGTGTTTTTGAATTGTTAGAGGAAAAAGGAGAAGCAGTAGAAGAAGAGCGTATGCCTCGCTTACAAGGAAATGTGAAGTTTGATAATGTATCGTTTTCTTATAATGGGAAAGATGAAGTGTTAAAAAATATTTCTTTTGAAGCGAAACAAGGGGAGACCGTGGCACTTGTCGGTCATACTGGATCAGGAAAAAGTTCTATTATGAACGTACTCTTTCAGTTTTACGAGTTTGAAAAAGGAAAGCTTACGATTGATGGTCATGATGTAAAAGAGATGCCGAAACAAGCAACTCGTGAACATATGGGAATTGTACTGCAAGATCCGTTTTTATTTAGCGGAACAGTAGCATCTAATGTAAGTTTAGAAAATGAAAAAATTTCAAAAGAGCGCATCGTAAAAGCATTGCGTGATGTTGGTGCTGAAAGATTTGCGAACAATATAAATGAAGAAATTACGGAGAAAGGAAGTACTCTTTCAACCGGAGAACGTCAGCTTATATCGTTTGCTAGGGCGCTCGCTTTTGACCCAGCCATTTTAATTTTAGATGAAGCGACATCTAGTATCGATACAGAAACAGAGGCGATGATTCAACAAGCGCTAGAAGTTGTGAAAAAAGGAAGAACGACATTTATTATCGCTCACCGACTTTCAACAATTAAAAGCGCAGATCAAATTATTGTGCTTGATAGAGGAACCATTTTAGAAAAAGGGTCTCATGATGAGCTAATGAAAAAGCGCGGGCGTTATTATGATATGTACAAAACGCAAATGGAAGGGAACCAGAGCGCTTAATAGGTATGGGAGAGAACTTGTGATTTTCACAAGTTCTTTTTTTAGTGAATCAGGGCAGTTAAATAAGAAGTATTATTTTACCTTTCGTACAATAAATGCTATATTAAAAAATGTTACTTATTTTTTGTATGTAGCATTATTTTTCCCTTTTGTTTGATTATGAAGAAAAAGGATAAACTAAATAAGAACATTTTCATTGAAAAATTGTTCAAGATTGCATACAATCAATATAGTTTTTAAATTCCTATCAGAATACTTGGAGGATTACTATCATGAAGAAATTATTTTCAGTGCTTGCAGTAACTACATTAGCGATCGGGATTGTAGCCGGCTGCGGTAAAGAAGAGAAAAAAGATACAGCTAGTCAAGACGCGTTACAAAAGATAAAACAAAGCGGTGAACTTGTAATTGGAACAGAAGGTACATACGCACCGTTCACATTCCATGATTCAAGCAATAAATTAACTGGATTTGACGTTGAACTATCAGAAGAAGTTGCAAAACGTTTAGGTGTAAAACCTGTATTTAAAGAAACACAATGGGATAGCTTACTTGCTGGTTTAGATGCAAAACGTTTCGATATGGTTGCAAACGAAGTTGGTATTCGTGAAGACCGTCAAAAGAAATATGATTTCTCTAAACCGTACGTTTCATCTTCAGCGGCATTAGTTATTGCAAAAGATAAAGATAAGCCTGCTACATTTGCTGATGTAAAAGGTTTAAAAGGAGCACAATCTTTAACGAGTAACTATGCAGATATTGCTAAGAAAAACGGTGCGGAAATTATTGGTGTAGAAGGATTTAGCCAAGCGGCAGAATTATTAGCTTCAGGACGCGTTGATTTTACAATTAATGATAAGTTATCAGTATTAAATTATTTAGAAACGAAAAAAGATGCAAAAATTAAAATTGTAGATACTGAAAAAGAAGCTTCAGAAAGTGGATTCTTATTCCGTAAAGGTAGCACTAAGCTTGTACAAGAAGTAGATAAAGCGTTAGAAGATATGAAAAAAGACGGTACGTATGACAAAATAACGAAAAAATGGTTCGGTGAAAATGTATCTAAGTAGTGCATTAGTTTCAGATCGATTGTCTACTTGGATAGATATTATGCAGACTTCCTTCATGCCTATGCTGAAGGAAGCTGTTTTTACAACAATTCCATTAACGCTTATTACATTTATTATCGGGATTATACTGGCAACGTTAACAGCGCTCGCACGTATTTCTGGTAGTCGTATTTTACAATGGATTGCTCGTATCTATGTATCTATCATTCGCGGAACGCCACTTCTTGTACAATTATTTATTATTTTCTATGGACTTCCAACTCTTAATATGGAAGTTGAGCCATATACAGCAGCAGTTGTTGGATTTTCATTAAATGTCGGTGCATATGCATCTGAAATTATTCGTGCTTCTATCCTTTCCATTCCGAAAGGGCAGTGGGAAGCAGCTTATACAATTGGGATGACATATCCACAAGCATTAAAACGTGTTATTTTACCACAAGCAACGCGCGTATCAATCCCGCCGCTTTCGAATACATTTATTAGCTTAGTGAAGGATACTTCGTTAGCATCGTTAATTTTAGTAACAGAAATGTTCCGAAAAGCGCAGGAAATTGCGGCGATGAACTACGAGTTTTTAATTGTTTATTTTGAAGCAGGTCTTATTTATTGGGTTATTTGTTTCTTATTATCAATCGTACAACAGATGTTAGAAAAGCGTTCAGAACGCTACACATTAAAATAATCCTTTTACAAAAGGAGTTTTTGTTTTTATGATTTCAATTCAGCACTTACAAAAAAGTTTCGGAGATAATACCGTACTAAAGCATATAGATTTATCAGTTGAGAAGGGGGAAGTTGTTGTTATTATCGGTCCATCTGGATCTGGTAAAACGACATTCTTACGTTGTCTCAACGTGTTAGAAACGCCGAACGCTGGTAGTATTCGAATCGGTAATAAAGAACTCGACTTCTCTCAAAAAGTAACGAAGAAAGATATTGTCAATCTTCGTACGCAAACAGGTATGGTATTCCAGCACCATAATTTATTCCCGCATTTAACAGCACTTCAAAATGTAATGGAAGGGCTCGTTACAGTGAAAAAGATGGGGAAAGAAGAAGCAAAGAAAAAAGCACACTATTTCCTTGAAAAAGTTGGTTTAGCAGATAAAGTGGATTTATATCCGTTCCAATTATCAGGCGGACAACAACAGCGCGTTGGAATTGCGCGTGCGCTTGCGATGGAGCCGGAAGTGTTACTATTTGATGAGCCGACATCAGCGCTTGATCCTGAACTCGTTCAAGAAGTTCTGAAAGTAATGAAAGAACTTGCTAAAGAAGGCATGACGATGGTTATTGTAACGCACGAAATGCGTTTTGCACATCAAATTGCGAACCGTGTTATTTTCATGGATGGTGGTGTCGTTGTCGAACAAGGTACACCAGAAGAAGTATTTACAAATCCAAAAGAAGAACGTACGAAGAAGTTTTTACAAATGTTGCAATAAATTAAGGAAGGTCTCAAGGCATATGCCTTGAGACCTTTTTGCCATATATATTTATTTGTGGAATCCGCCAAGGCTTTGCTCAGCCATTGCAACTAGACGTTTTGTGATTTCTCCACCAACTGAACCGTTAGCGCGAGCCGTAGAATCTGCTCCTAATTGTACACCAAATTCTTGAGCGATTTCGTACTTCATTTGATCGATTGCAGCTGTTGCACCTGGTACTACTAATTGATTTGAAGAATTTTGGTTTGCCATAGGAATATATCCTCCTTAGAGTTATAAAAGTTTTTTTGGTTGGACTAGCTGGAGTTGAACCAGATTATCGCCCCGATTGGCGCTAATCCATCGGTAATTAAGTTTGTACTCATAGTATGGATGTTACCTAGAAAGATATACAAAATAATAATTTGTAAATTTTGTCAAAAAAACTTATTGATTTCGTAAATTATGAAATAAGAGTAATCGTTGTATTTTTAAGAAAACAGGCCAAACTAAGGAGGATATTAAATATAATTTTCTCATTGTAGCCTGCTACTTGTAGGCTAATTATTAGCTTCTTATTTATGATTTATTGAAATAAAAATGAAATCGGTAGCAACTTTATAGTTCTATTTTTAAGTAGGGATGGAGTGGGCACTCCTATGTCTGGATAGGTTGCTCTCTTCACTCTAAAAAAGAGAGGCTTTAAACGATAAAGTATGGAGGAATCATGATGGGGATTTGCCCGCTTTGCAACGCATTAGAATCACAAACATATTCTTGTCAAAATTGCCAAAGTATACTCCAAGATTATGGGAAGTCTGTAGATTACATAGACGATTATAGTGCCTATATGGATCAAGAATTATTAAGTGCAGTAGATGGTTTAACGCATAATAATTCAAATGAATATTGCAATCATATTTTTTATTGCGGAGTATGTAATGTGGAAACTGAGGTTGTAGTAAAACTTGTGTAAATAGAAAACTTCCACCTTATTATCTAGGTGGAAGTTTTTGTTTTTGCATTTGTGAGTGAATCATAGGAGAAGGGATACATTCGGTGTTTGATGAAGTCCCGGATTTTATTTGGGACATTTTTTCCTTTGCATCACGTAAAGAATGTTCAGTTAAGTAGATGGCATATTCGTAAAATAACTGGCGTGTCAGTTCACTTTGTTCTTTTAATTTGGCATCTTGGAATACAGTTCGCCCAGGTTTAGAGTTGGCTTCAAATAACCACGGATTTTCCTTTGTGTCTAAACCGATATCGAAACCAATCTCACCGATGTTTCCAGTTACTTGCTCGTCGAGTGCATAACTTATTTGCAGAGCTGTTTGTTTTAATTTATTTTCAATTTGAACTTGCTTCGTTGAATCTGGAAAAAGCTCTTGTAGCAATTTTGTATTACCGCCGCTATTTACATGCGTTGTTAAACTGCCTTTGCCGGCGATTTTGGCGACGATTGCACTAACTATCCAATTACCGAAATGATTTTTATTTGTATGAATGCGGAAATCAACAGGTTGACCATCAAAGCGAAGTAACGAAATACCTTGCTGTACGATAAACTTTTTTAAATCATGCCCTTTTAGTACATGGTTTAGAAGAGTTTCTAATGATTGATACTTTCTCAGTTTGTTTTCTTCATTTTCGCGATAACGACAGTAGTAGCAATTCTCTGTTTGAGAATAAAATATTTGATGAATATTTCTACCGAAGCTCCCGTGTATTGGTTTCATGTACACAGATTTATACGTGCCAAGAAACCGTTCTACTTGTTCAAAATGCTGAAATGCTTCTGTGTTTGGTAATAAGGGTCTAATTGATTCGTCTTTCATAAGAAGTTGATGAACTTCCCATTTGTTGAAAAAACCTGGGTTAAACCATGGAATGGAGTAGTCTTGTTCTAACTTTCTTTTTGCTCTGACGATTGGTTTATAATTTTCCGCTTGTCGATTCGGTAATCGATCGTAAATGACATTTGGTAAAGGGACCTTTTTCTTTATCCATTGTTTCTCTTGAAAGAAATATCCTTCAATCGTTTCTTCTTCCCAGTTTATATGTTGAACGCCAAAGACGAATACGAACGGTCGTAATGAGAATGGTGGTGTTAACAACTCACTGAGAGCAATTGAACGATTTCCTAAAGGATTAGAAGAATCATCGTTAAAGCCAGTTGTGAAAATGCCGATTAATGGTCCGAAAATAATTGTTTGGTTTTGTGTGAATGCATGAATAGTAGTTGATTGAGGTAGTAAAAGTTTATCGGCAATATGTTTTCCAATAATAATTTCGCGAGTAAAGGAATAATGAATTTTTACTTCTTCACTTGCTATATGACGTATGCCGAAGGAGAGGGATGTAATAGGTGGCGTAATAGAAAAAACGTAAGGTAAAGTAATACTATTTGGATGTTCATCTGAAATGTTTAATGTATATATATGTTCTTTCAAAATAGGTTTACCTCCTTTCATTATGGTGTAAAGCGACTGAATTTAAGTGGTCCGTGAAATATCTTTTCAGCTAATGAATCACTATGACGAATGTATTGTTCGTAAGGAGGGATCGTGTTGACATACATAAGCCAGATTGCACCTTTTTGATCCATAATTGTGGAAAGTTCTAGTTCAAATAACGAAGAATAAGACTGATCTAGTGTTTGGAATACTTCATTTATAATGTCGTGTAAAGCGTCGTGCAATAGTTGCACACCTGTACTAGATAGTACGTATTTAATTTTTGAAAATGAATGAAATGAATCATCGTCCGTTGTTGAGGGTAAAAGCTGATTAGGAAATGAGCTTTTTTGTATAAATTGACCGATAACATTCCAAGTTTGTTCTTTGTTTTTTTGCAAAATGGTTCGAATGTGCAGTGGATATGTTAATTGATTTGGTGGTTGTAGCATAGTGTGCGCTATGTAACGTGATGAACGTATGTTAGATTTACACCAAGATATAAATTCGTCTGTGCGTTTGATTGGAATAGAAGTATGGTATTTTTCATTTACTGTATCAATCTGAAACGTTTTATTTTTGTAAGCGACTCGATATAAGTTATCTTTAGAATGTATATTAGTGGGGCGTATAATAATATCTTTAGTTTTTAACAACAGTTTGAAAATGTTTTGTATCGTCGCAATTTCAAATTTTGGTATATAAGGAGACAGTTTTTTATTAGTGAGAAATAAATCATGTAGTTCACTTGAATTAATAAGTGTGTTATTTAAAAAGGTAGTGGAAGGACGATTGTGCAAAGAGTGAATAATTGATTTTACTTTTTCAAAGTCTGTTTCCTCTTGAAAAGAATAACGATCATATATATAAGAAGGAATAGGGAATGTTTGCTTTTTCCATTTTCCTGTATCTGTATCGTAAATAAGACCAGAAACAAGGTCTGTTTTAGGATCAATACAAAATGGCGTAAACTGGGCAACGACATTATGATAAAGCCGAGCGCGTTTAGCGATTTCGGTGTAATACGTTTGCTCATAATGAAGTTTAGAAGTTAAAAGGCCGAGAACCAACGAAATCACTCCTTTACTACTATTTGCATAATAGGCGAAGCTATATATTGCAAATACGTTTTTATACCATTATACTTTTGTCCGTATGATGATATGCTATAGTTTTGGAGAAGTGAAAGGTTGATTGTAATGAATATATGGTTAAATATGTTAACGACGACAGGACTCGGAGCAATTATTGGAGGATATACGAATCATTTAGCGATAAAAATGTTATTTCGTCCTCATCGTCCTATTTATATCGGAAAGTTTCAAGTTCCATTTACACCAGGGTTAATTCCGAAGCGGCGTGATGAACTTGCTGTTCAATTAGGAAAAATGGTTGTAGAACATTTGTTAACACCAGAAGGAATCGGAAAAAAGCTAACAAATGAAGAGTTTCAAAAAGGTTTAATTCACTGGGCGCAAGTGGAAGTGGATAAAGTAATTACGAATGAACAATCACTGCGATATATGTTAGAAAAATGGAATGTAGCACATGTAGAAGAAGAAGCAACTCGAAAAATCGAACATGTGATTACAGAAAAAATTCATGCATTTTTAGCAGAGTATTATACATATACATGGGAACAGGCTTTACCTCATTCTGTACATGAAAAGATAGAGAATGCGATTCCGAATGCCTCGGCGTTTATTTTAGAGCGAGGAATTAGCTTTTTTGAAAGTGAAGAAGGGAAAGCGCGTCTTTCAAAAATGATTGATGATTTCTTTGCTTCTCGTGGAACGCTACTTAACTTAGTTGGGATGTTGTTAGGAAATGTAAGTGTTGTGGATCGTGTGCAGCCAGAAGTTATTAAGTTTTTAGGGCAAGATGCTACAAAGCAGCTTTTAACTGACGTACTGCAAAAAGAGTGGGAAAAGTTAAAAGGAAGAGATGTAAAAGAATTAGAAGCATTTGTAGAGAAAGAAATGATTGTAAGCTCCGTGCTGTCAGCAGTTAAAGTAGAGGAAACAGTGAGTAAGTTTTTAAATCAATCTGTTCAGCAAGTATGTGAACCAGTTCGAGAAACAATTATTGAAAAAGTGGTTCCAAGTGCAGTAACGAAAGGCTTAAAGTGGGGAACAGAAAATGTAGAGAGTATACTAAATAATCTACATCTTGCGGAAATTGTCCAGCAAGAAGTGTCTACATTCTCAACAGAAAGATTAGAAGACTTAGTTCTGTCTATTACGAAAAACGAATTGAAAATGATTACGTATTTAGGAGCGTTATTAGGCGGAATGATCGGGCTCGTACAAGGATTGTTACTATTGTTTCTTAGATAATAAGGTGAGTACATAGAAATAAAAGTGAAATTTCTTCACATCTCTTGCATAGTTTGATATGGTAAGAAGAGGTGCGTATGTAAATGCACGTAAAAGGCAGTGCGAGTGAAAAGCGCTAGCCTTCTAAAGGAGGAAAAATAAAATGACAAAGAACATTCATGATGTTGCATATGAATTACAAAAAGCAATCGCTGAAAACGAAGACTTCAAAACTTTAAAAGAGAGCTACGCAGCAGTTCAAGCTGACACAGCTTCAAAGAACTTATTCGATGAGTTCCGTACAATGCAACTTAGCCTACAACAAAAAATGATGCAAGGCCAAGAAATCACTGAAGAAGACAACCAACAAGCACAAGAAGTTGTAGCTCGCATTCAACAAGATGCTAAAATTACAAAATTAATGGAAACTGAGCAACGCCTAAACGTTGTAATCGGTGACGTTAACAAAATTATCATGAAGCCACTTGAAGAATTATATAGCGCGCAACAACAAGCGTAATAGTGGAAGACGCTCCTAGTTTAGGAGCGTCTTTTTTGTTTAGGGAATTTAATAGTTATATCACAAAAACTCCCTTTCAAAATAGCCATTTCTTATTGATTATTTTGAAAGGGATATGTAACACATCGGTTAAATTTTTTTATTGCTGTTAATTGAAGTTTTAATATTTTTTTCGTTCAAAAACTTTTCAATCTCTTTTTGTTTCCTCCCATTTATTTTCTCAAGGCGTTTCGTAAAAGAAAAATTCGCCTTGAATAAGTTACCATCTTGGGCGAGTTTGTCTAACTCTTGATCTAGTTCTACTGAAAGTGCTGTAGACGATGAAATAAATTCATATATTTCTTTTGAAGGCTTTTTGTAATCATCAGGGATTGTATTGTTACTAATAAAATTATGGAAGTTTGCATCATTTTGCTTCGCTAACTCTATTAGTTTTTGTAATTTTTCTCGGTCAGATTCAGTGAAATTCTTATCAGAATTTGTTGAAGCGAGAGGAATTATATTTTCAGCTAACTCCCAACTATAATCTATATAATTTTTTATATTTTGTTTCATTTCGTCTTCACTAATAGTTTCATTTTTCTTTGAG